>DASVGA010000247.1:0-3814 GCA_036379795.1 Actinomycetota bacterium
TCACGCCGGCCTCACCGTGCGGGTCTTGACGAGGTCCGTACACATTGCCGAGGGCGAGGGCCGTGTGCTCGAGCCCCCGGTACCGTTGGTAGAAGCCGAGGTAGTCGAGCGCCACCTTCTTGGAGACGCCGTACGGACTGAGCGGGCGCGAGCCCTGCGCGCTCGTCTCCTTGGCGGGCAGGCGTTTCGGTTCTCCGTAGATCGTGCCGCCGCTGGCCGCGTAGACGACCTTGCGCGTGCCCGCGCGCACCGCGCACTCGAGGACGTTGAGCGTTCCCATGATGTTGACCGACGCGTCGAGCACGGGGTCGTCGAGCGAGGGCCGCACCCCGGACTGCGCGGCCAGATGGAACACGACCTCCGGCCGATGCCGCTCGAAGAGCGGCAGCAGGCCGTCTGCGCGCACGTCCATGTTGAAGAACGTGAACTCCTTGCCGTACCCACGGGCGTCGACGAGGTTCGCGATCCGCCCGGTCGAGAGGTCGTCGACGCTGATCACGCGATGGCCTTCGGCCAGCAGACGGTCGGCGAGGTGGGAGCCGATGAACCCGGCGCCCCCGGTCACCAGGAGCGTGCTCATACGCTCAGCCCGAGCTGGGGGTCGGCGGCCACGTCGAACGAGGAGCGGTCGCCTCGCGCCCACCGCGCCGCCCCGACGCACGCGATCATCGCCGCGTTGTCGGTGCACAGCGGCATCGACGGGAACAGCACCCTGATGCCCGCCTCCTCGCCCGCCGACGCGAGCCGCTCGCGAAGGCGTGTGTTGGCGACCACCCCGCCACCCAGCAGCACCGTCGAGACACCGGCCTCTGTCGCCGCGCCGATCGTCTTGGATACCTGCACGTCGACGATCGCTTCCTGGAAGCTCGCCGCGAGATCGGGCAGATGCAGGTCCTGTCCGGCTGCCTGCGCCGCCTTCACGTACCGGAGCACGGCCGTCTTCAATCCGCTCATCGAGAAGTCGTGGTCGCCGGAGTCCTCCATCGCCCTCGGGAACCTGATCGCGTGCGGGTCACCCTGTCGCGCCATCGCGTCGAGCGCCGGCCCACCCGGGAAGCCGAGCCCGAGCAGCCTGGCGACCTTGTCGAAGGCCTCGCCGGCCGCATCGTCGAGGGTCTGGCCCATGACCACGTGGTGGAACATCTCCGGCACGTGTACCAGCATCGTGTGCCCGCCGCTCACGATCAGGGCCACGTATGGCGGTTCAGGCGGACCGTGCTCCAGGAAGTTGGCCCAGTAATGACCCTCGAGGTGGTTCACCCCGACCAGGTCGGCCCCGGTCGCGAGGGCAACGGCCTTGGCGCCGGCCAAGCCCACGAGCAGCGCTCCCGCGAGCCCCGGCCCTGTCGTCACGGCGACCGCGTCGATCTCGCCGAACCCCACGTCGGCTTGGGCCAGCGCCTCTTCGAGCAAAGGGTTGAGCGCTTCCACGTGAGCCCTGGCCGCGACCTCGGGCACGACGCCACCGAACCGTTCGTGCAACGACACCTGCGACGCGATGAGGTTGGCGCGCACCTCGTACCCGTCGTCGACGACGGCGACGGCGGTCTCGTCGCACGAGGTCTCGATGCCGAGCGTGATCACGAGTGGGACACCGGGTCGGACATGGCACTCGCGATCGAACGCATCCGTGCCGCGTAGACCTCGGTCCTGACGTCGTCTGTCCACATGATCAACGCGTCCTCGTGCAGTTCCTGGTAATAGTTGCGCCGGATGCCGACCGGGCGGAACCCGAAGCGGCCATAGAGCCGCTGCGCGCCCCAGTTGGTGACCCTGACCTCGAGCGACAACGCATGTCCTCCGAGCTCGATCGCCTGGGTCACGAGCTCATGGAGCAGGCGCGTACCGACGCCCGAGCGATGGAGCTGCGGGTCGACCGCGATGTTCGTCACATGGGCCTCGTCTCCGTAGCGGATCAACCCTGCGTACCCCACGATCGCCTTGTCGGATCGAGCGACCAGATAGCAGCGGTCTCTGAGCTCAGACATCTCCGCGATGAAGAGGTTGGGACTCCAGGGGCGCGAATAGACCTGGCGCTCGATCGCCATGACGCCGCGCAGATGACGCCGGCGCATGCGCCCGATCTCGATCTTAGAGGCCCCGTGCTCGCCGATCCCACGCGATCTCAGCATCGGATTTCCTCAGATAGAGCGGTACCACGTCGTACAAGCGGTCGTGCTCCTCTCGCATGAGTCTCGGCACCGCCAGCTCGACCAGCGCGGCAGCGTTCGGGTGCGCGGCGATGGGCGATGCGAACTCGACGCGACTGCCGACCTCCTCAAGCACATGTCGGTACAGCATCGCACCGTTGCCGACGGCCAACACCTCACCAGGCAACGCGAGCAGCTCGGCTGCGAGGCGATCGGGGGCATGGACCTCGTACTCCCGCTCTCGCACGATGCCACCCGGCACCGCACGGTAGATCGCCGAGAAGACCTCCCCCCGCCGGGCGTCGATCACCGCAGCGATGCGTCGCGGAGTGTGACGGACCACGTACGCGAGGGCGTCGAGGCTCGTGATGCCGACGAGTGGCAGTTTCGCGACTTGGGCGATCGTCTTGGCCGTGGCGACCCCCACACGCAGACCCGTGAACAAGCCGGGTCCGATCCCCACCGCAACGCCCCCGACCCGTGAGAGCGTGAGGCCGCTGCGATGCAGGAGCTCCTGCAGCAGCGGTGTGACCGACTCCTGCCGCGCGGCGCCGGCGACCGACACCGCGGCGAGGATCTCGTTCTCGGTGCCGATCGCGACCGAGGTCTGGGGGGTCGAGGTGTCGATGCCGACGACGATCATGTCGACCCCATCCAGGGGAGCAGAGCTGCCTCGAGCTCTGCGACCCGCTCGTCCCACGCGGGGCCGACGGTCTCGATCGCGATCGAGCGAACGCTCTCGCCCGCGGCATCATCGGTCAGGAGCTCGACCCGCAGCCGATCGCCTGGAAGGAGCTCTTCGATCGTGTCACCCCACTCGACGAGGAGCACGTCGTCGCCCCCCCCGAGCTCCTCGAGCCCGAGATCGACGACCTGCTGCATCCGGTCGAGCCGGTACACGTCGACGTGCGCGAGATCGAGGATGCCGGAGTATTCCTTGACCAAGGTGAACGTGGGCGATGACACCTGGTCCTCGATGCCCAGACCTCGCGCCACCCCTTGCACGAGCGTGGTCTTGCCGGCACCGAGCTCGCCGGTGAGCACGACGGCGTCACGGGGGCGGAGCAACGATGCCAGGGCCTCACCCACCTCACGTGTCTCTTCCGCCGAGGTGGTCCGGATCCCGATGGCCATCGTCAGAACAGCTCCAGCTGGTCGAGCTCGGGAACGTTGATGGCGGCGCCCGAGGCGGGAGCCACAGGGTGCGTCTCGAGATCGGCCGCTTCCTGCGCTTCGGCGGCGGCCTCGTCGAGCGTTCGACGGATGAGCTGGAAGTCGTCGCGGAGCAGCTCGAACTGACGAGATCGTTCGCCTCCCCCGTGCAGGATCGCCGCGGGGTGGAAGGTCGGGATCACCGTGCGACCGTGCCAGTCGTGGATCTGTCCCCGCAACCTGGTGATGCCCGACGGCGTGTCGAGCACGAACCTCGTCGCGAAGTTGCCGAGGGTCACGATGACCCGAGGCTGGATCAGGGACAGCTGTTCGACGAGCCACGGGGTGCACGCCTCGATCTCGTCGGGCCGGGGATCCCGGTTCCCGGGCGGGCGGCACTTCACGACGTTGCAGATGTACACCTGCTCACGACTCAACTCGATGTCGCCCAGCATGCGCGTGAGCAGCTGTCCCGCGGCGCCGACGAACGGCTCGCCCTGCCGATCTTCGTG
>DASVGA010000248.1:0-4825 GCA_036379795.1 Actinomycetota bacterium
AGAACGGCACGACGAACAACAGGACCAGCCAGAGCACCCCCGGGGTCGATGCCCACTTCCAGAACCCGCGCGGATACAGCATGGTGAGCGAGTTCTCCGGCATCGACCTGCGCCACCGAGCCATCGTGCGCGGACGCTAGCACTTGCGAACCCGCGCGTGCAGGGCCGCTTGCGCCGACCGATGGTCAAGGGTGCACGCCGTCCTTGCCTTGACACGCTTCCCCTGCACCGGTAGACCCCCCATGACCCGTCCGCGAACATCAAGGGGGTTCTTCAGTGGCGCATCCGAACGAACGGCCGTCCCGCACCCGGCGTGACTTCCTCAAGCGCGCGGCGGCGGCGGGCATCGCGTTGCCGTCGATGAGCGCCGTGCTCGCGGCGTGCCGCGACAGCTCGACCGACGCCGGCTCGGGACCCGAGCCGACGACCGCAGAGGGCGGCATCCCCCTCGGGTCACCCGAGAGCCCCGTGACCCTGCCCCTGTACGACGAGATCCCGGCGGTCGCCGACGGCCTGTCGCCCGAGGCGGGCCCGCTTCGTGTCTACAACTGGAACGACTACATCTACAAGAAGGTCATCAAGCAGTTCGAAGCGGAATTCGGCGTCGAGGTCGAGTTCACCCAGTTCGCCGGCATGGCCGAGGCCATGAACAAGGTGCAGAACGACACGATCCAGTGGGACCTGTTCTTCCCCACGATCGAGAACGTCGGCAAGCTCGTCGCCGCCAAGCGTGTGCAGCCGTGGAACCACACGTATATGACGAACCTGCAGAACATCTGGGCGAACTTCCAGGATCCGTGGTACGACGCCGGCGCCCAGTACACGATGCCCTACCTCACGTGGAAGACGGGTATCGGGTACCGGCGCGACTTCGTCGAGGACCCATCGACCTACGACATGCCGTTCGACATCTTCTGGGACCAGAAGTACGCGGGCAAGGTCGGCGTGCTCGACGAGTACCGCGAGACGATCGGCATGGCGCTGCTCCGCAACGGTGGCACGGACTTCAACTCCACGGATCCGGCGGAGCTCGAAGCCGCGGTCGACTCGCTGATCGAGATGATCGATCTCGTCGACGTCGAGATCGGGCCCGGCGACTACCAGAAGCTCGCCGAGGGCACGAGCCACGTGCGCTACTCGTGGTCGGGCAACATGAACTACGCGCAGTGGTACCTGCCGAAGGGCACCGAGGTCGACGTGCTCGGTTACTACTACCCGCCCGAAGGCGGCTGGGAAGTGGCCAACGACACGATCGTGATCAACAGCGCGGCCGAGAGTCCCGTGCTCGCGCACCTGTTCATCAACTTCCTGATGGACAAGGAGGTGGCGCTCACGAACTTCGGCTACGAGGGGTTCCAGCCACCGCTCGTGGGTGTCTCACGGCAGGAGTTCCTCAAGGCGGGCTACATCCCGCCGAACCTCGAGAACACCTTGGTAGCCGAGGAAGACTTCGCGCAGGGACAGCCCGTGTTGCCGCTCGCGCCCGCCGACGACCAGCTCTACCAGGACGAGTGGGCGAGGTTCAAGGCGGGCGTGGGCTAGTCAGACCTCGATCTCCAGCGACACGTCCACGGCGCGCTTCGTGGCATCGCACACCGGGCAACGAGCCGTTCCTCGTTCGACCACGTCCCGCAGGTGATCCTCAGGGCCGTCCGCCTTTGCGCTGACCCGGACCCGTGTGCTGAGGGGGCCTGCCGGCACCGTCTCGTCCATGCCCAGGATGCCCCGGTCGTCCGACTCGCTGTCGACCACGACCTCGAGGCTCGTGAGCGAGAGACCTTCGCGCGCTGCCTGCATCGCGACCGTCGTCGCTACGCACGACGCCGTCGCCGCCCTGAAGAACCAGCCCGGTGAGGGCTCCTCTCCCCGTCCGCCGATGCCCGTCGGCATATCGGTCGAGATCCGTTCTCCTCCCGGCCCGTGCACCTCGACCCGCAAGTCCTCGCCCAGCACGGCGGTCGCGGGTGAATCGGTGTACCGGGCTTCTTCGGGATGCTCGGTCAAGTACTGCACCGCACCTTCCATGGATCCTCGGATATCGGTCACGTGAACCTCCTCCCGGCTCGCGTTTCACCTTCGCGGCAGTCTAGGGCGTTCGTCTCGCGGACTCGCTCGGCATGAAGATCCGTCGCTCGCAGGTACGCTCCTCAACGTGCCCACTCGAGACGACATCCGCAACGTGGCCATCGTCGCCCATGTCGACCACGGCAAGACCACACTCGTCGACCAGATGCTCTGGCAGTCCGGCGCGTTCCGCGAGCACCAGGACGTGGCCGACCGCGTCATGGACTCGATGGACCTCGAGCGTGAGAAGGGCATCACGATCCTCGCGAAGAACACGGCGGTGCGCCACGGCGGCGTGAAGATCAACATCGTCGACACGCCCGGCCACGCCGATTTCGGTGGCGAGGTCGAGCGCGCGCTCACGATGGTCGACGGCGTGCTGCTGCTCGTCGACGCCAGCGAAGGGCCGCTCCCGCAGACCCGGTTCGTGCTGCGCAAGGCGCTCGAGTCGCGGCTTCCGGTGATCCTCGTCGTGAACAAGGTCGATCGGCCCGACGCGAGGCCCGACGAGGTCGTGCACGAGGTCGAGGAGCTGTTCCTGGATCTCGACGCCGACGAGCACCAGATCTCGTTCCCGATCCTGTATGCGGTCTCCCGCGAGGGAAAGGCGGGCCACGCCCCCGACGCGCTCGCCGACGACCTGGAGCCGCTGTTCGAGACGCTGCTCGCGAACATCCCGGCGCCTTCATACGAGGAGGGCCACCCGATGCAGGCGCTCGTGACGAACCTCGATGCGTCGCCGTACGTCGGGCGGCTCGCGCTCTGCCGCGTCTTCAACGGAGTGGTACGCCGCGGCGAGCCGGTCGCGTGGTGCCGCGCCGACGGTTCGGTCGAACAGGCCAAGCTCAGCGAGCTGTACGTGACCGAGGCGCTCGATCGGGTCGAAGCAGAGGAGGCCGGTCCGGGCGAGATCATCGCGGTCGCCGGCATCGCCGAGATCACGATCGGTGAGACGCTCGCCGACCCCGACGACCCCCGCCCGCTGCCGGTCACGCGCGTCGACGAGCCGTCGCTGTCGATGACGGTCGCGATCAACACGTCGCCCCTGAGCGGCCAGGACGGCGACAAGGTCACCGCGCGGCTGCTGAAGTCGCGCCTGGATCAGGAAGTCGTCGGCAACGTCTCGATCCGCGTGGTCGACACCGAGCGCCCCGAGATGTGGGAGGTGCAGGGGCGCGGCGAGCTGCAGCTCGCGGTGCTCGTGGAGGTGATGCGGCGCGAGGGGTTCGAGCTCACGGTCGGCAAGCCGCAGGTAGTGACGAAGACCGTCGACGGCACGCTCCTCGAGCCGATGGAACGTGTCGCGATCGACGCGCCCGAGGACTTCCTCGGGGTGATCAGCCAGCTGCTCGCCCTGCGCAAGGGTCGCATGGAACAGATGGTCAACCATGGCACCGGATGCATCCGCATGGAGTACCTCGTGCCGGCGCGGGGACTGATCGGCTTCCGCACCGAGTTCATGACCGAGACGCGGGGCACGGGCCAACTCCACCACGTGTTCGAGGGCTACGAACCGTGGCACGGTGAGCTACGCACGCGGCCGAGCGGCTCGCTCGTCGCCGATCGGCGGGGCGAGACCACCCAGTTCGCGCTCCTCAACCTTCAGGAGCGCGGCTCGCTCTTCGTCGGCCCCGGCGAGGACGTCTACGAGGGCATGATCGTCGGCGAGAACGCGCGTTCCGAGGACATGGACGTGAACCCGACCAAGGAGAAGCACCTCACGAACATGCGAAAGGCCAACGCCGAGGAGCTCGTTCGGCTGATCCCGAAGACGCAGCTCTCGCTCGAACAGGCCCTGGAGTTCCTGCGCGAGGACGAGTGCGTCGAGGTGACGCCGACGAACGTCCGGCTTCGGAAGGTGCTGCTGCCCCAGAACGACCGGCAGAAGGCATCGCGCAGAGGTCGCCCGAAGCCCGACTGAGGCTCGCAGGTCGGGGCGCGATCCGGGATAGGGTCCGCGGCATGGCCGATCCGACTCGCTGGCGACGGCTCATCGAGCCGGTGCTCACCATCGGCGAGTACCCCGAGGAACCCGAGACCAGGCGGAGCGGGCGCCGGGTGTTCATCGTTGCCTTCGTCATCGCGACGGTGTTCACGATCCCGCAGTCGGTGATGGATCTCGCCGCCGGCTACACCGTGGTCGGCGTGATGAACCTGGTATCGGTGGCGCTGACGTTGCCGTTCCTGTTCTCGATGAAGATCTGGCCTCATCGCTTCCCCGTGCTCGTCAACGCGATGTTCGTGTTGATCTTCGTCACCCAGCTCGCCGAGACGGCGATGTTCGGGGGACTCTTCCCCTCGGGCCTCGTGGTGACCTTCGGATTGGCTCTCGGGCTCGCCGCCCTCATCGCGGTCGGGCTGCGTGCCGCGATCTGGTGGACCGTCGCCTTCGCGGCCTCGGTCGTCTACGCCATCTCGGTCCCCGATTGGGTCGATCCGATCTACGAGCTCTCGGACCCGACCGCGGACGCGGCGTTCAACCTCGTAGCGACGGCGGTCCTCGTGCTCGCCGTGATGGCGTACTTCGTGCGCCAGCGCGACCTGTATCAGCGGCGCTCCGACGACCTGCTCCACGCGATCCTGCCCGACGAGATCGTGCCGCGGCTCAAGGCAGGAACCGGCACGATCGCCGACGACCTCGCCGAGGCGTCGGTGCTGTTCGCCGACGTCGTCGACTTCACGCCGATGTCGGCGCAGCTCTCGCCCGCCCAGCTCGTGGAGCTCCTCGACGAGGTGTTCTCGAGCTTCGACGCCTTCGTCA
>DASVGA010000249.1:0-4803 GCA_036379795.1 Actinomycetota bacterium
CGGGTCCTTCACCAGGAAGTTGTGCTTCGTCACCGGCATCGTGATGCCGGTGATGTCGGCTTCCTGAAAGGCGTCGTTGCCCACCACCGGGGTCGGCACCTGGCCGGTGATCGCGACGATCGGCACGGAGTCCATCTTCGCGTCGGCGAGCGGCGTCACGAGGTTCGTCGCGCCCGGTCCGCTCGTCGCCATGCACACCCCGACCTTGCCGGTCGCCCAGGCGTAGCCTTCGGCGGCGTGACCCGCGCCCTGCTCATGCCGGCACAGGATGTGTCGGATCGGCGATCGATCGACCAGCGGGTCGTAGATCGGCATGCTCGCGCCGCCCGGGATGCCGAAGACGACGTCGACGCCTTCCTGCTCGAGAGCTTTGAGCAGCGCGTCGGCGCCCGACATCTTGGCCGAGGCGGTCATCTCGCCCCTGCTCCTGCCTGTGCTTCGTCGGTGACGACCAGCCGCTCTTCGACCGGGCCGGTCTCGACCCGCCGCACGTGAGCCTGCAAGCGATGCGCCAGGTTCCGGCACGCGCGCTCGAACTCCCACGGGGTCCAGTCGCGACGGCGCATCTGCAGCACGTCGTGCTCGTCACTGTCCGAGAAGTCGAACCCCGACCCCAGGTAGACGACATCGGACGACAGGTAGCGATCGACGACGGCGCGCGTGGAGGGCTCGGCCGACTCGACGCTCACCTGACCCGGACCCTCCCAGAGCACGCTGGCGACGACGGTGCCGTCGCGCTCGAACTCGTACCGCATGGTGCTCTCCTTGTCTCCGGGCTCGTCACCCGGTGTCGTCGTTGCTCGGCCGTGGAAGCTGGGAATGAAAAACCCCCGCTGGTGGCGGGGGCGTCCGGCGCGGTCAGCAGGCCTCGTGGGCCTGGCCGCGCCTAAGGAATAAGTACGAGGTCGTTGCGTCGCGTGGCGGTATCCTCGCTGAACATGGTCATGACAGTCTAGAGATGCCTCCTCTGCTGTCAACTTTCGGCGCGAGCCCGCGGAAACTTGAAGGTGGGCTACCGATGCTCCGGGACCATCGATCTGATCCAGAAGGCTCTTGGATGCAACCGAGATCGACGCTCGTATGCGTCCATGGCTCAGATCCGATCGCTCCTCGCGCAGTATGACGACCGGATTCCAACCGGAAACTACACCTTTCGGCGCGAAGCTCACCCTCCATGGGCATGAGCACACTCGATCTGGTGCGTGCGCTCGGCCAGCTTCCGCCGAAGCACCGTGCAGTGTTGGTCCTGTACTACTACGGCGGCTATAAGGCCCGCGAGATCGCTCAGATCGTCGATTCGTCCGCGGCGACCGTGCGGGGTCCACCTGAGTGCCGGCCGCAAAGCGACCCGTCGCACGGTCCGTGGCACGTCGTTCGCGATGGACGGGTGATCGCCGTAGTGAACGTCGACTCCCTCGACGGGGAAGCGTGCGACGGCTCGGGGGTTGGTGGCGCATGACGCACTTCGGATGCATCGACGACGAGCCACGCCGCCGCGAGCCATGGAGATCGAGATCATCGGGTTTCCCCTGCTTCGCTCGATGGCAGCTGGTCAGCTCAACCCGGATATCCGCCTGAGCTGGACGATCCATCGACACGCCAGAGCCGAGCGAGGGCCCCTCATGCTGGGGCGGGGCCCGCAACGTCCAGCAGCCGGGCCGCCGTGCGGTCCCAGGTCCATTCGCGGGCGACGAAGCCGCTGACGGCGGCTCGCAGCTCGTCGCGTTCTGCGACCGGTAGTGACAGCAGCGTGTCGATCCCGTCTGCGAGATGGCGCACGGCGTCGTCGCCGGGCTCGAACGAGAACAGGCCGGGGCGGCCGACTTCCGCTTCGAGGGCACCCGCCACCTCGGCGAGCCCTGAGTGCCTCGCGACCATGATCAGGGCGCCGGCAGCGGCTCCTTCAGCGGCCACCATGCCGAACGCCTCGGGAAGCGTCGAGGGCACGACCTGCACGTCCATGGCCGCGAGCGAGGCCGGAGCGTAGCGGTGGTCGAGCCGGCCGGTGAAGACGACGTCGCGCCGGCCTGCGGCGGTCGCGGGTCGCTGAGGGCGACCGATGACGATGCTTCCAGCCGAGGTGAGCCACTCGAGCGTGGCGTCGTCGGCTGAGGCGAGCGCGATGTCGAGCGCCGCCAACCACTCGCGGTGGGAGCCGAACCCGACGATCAGCGCGCTGGAGGGATGCTGCGTGGCTCGGTGGGCGGCCAGCACGAGTTCCACGCCCTTCTGGGGGATGAACTTTCCGAGGTAGCCGACGACGGGCTCGTCGGTCACGGCCAGGTAGCGAAGGCGGGTGGCTGCGTCTGGGTCCGGCACGTCCTGGTCGTAGGTGCCGGCGAGGGCGTCGAGCGCATCGCGATCATGGTCCGACAAGGCACGGGCGACGTCGGCGTCCATCGAGGCCCGGCGTCCGCGGCTCGTGGTGGGGTCGCGCTCGAGACGCTCGGCCGCCTCGAGCAGGGCCTCTGCGCGAGGGCGCGGCCGGAACGACGTGACGTCGACGCCCGGGGGAACGACACGCGAGAGGTCGCGCACCTCGGGCACGAACGCGGCGGTTCGCTCCAGCACCTCGCGGCCGGGACCGGCCACCGCGAGCGCCGATGCGAGACCCTCGTGGGCGAGTTCCTGATAGCGAGCCTGGTGCCGCACGGCGTACTCGAGGTCGCTTCCGTGGATCTTGACGACGGCGCGATGCGGTCCGAGGGCGCGCCGGGCGATCGCTCCCCCGGGGATCGCGTGGCCGAAGATCGCCGCTTCGCTGCCGTGCCAGGCGACCGCAGCCTTCACCGCCTCGACGTTGCGGTGCAGGTACGTCTCGAGTTCGTCGGGCGTGAGATCGACGAAGCGCTTCACGTCGTCGAAGCCCTCGTAGCGATCGACCACGAAGACGGGCAACGTCGGCCCGATGACCGGACGCAGCACGACGCATCGGCCGGGCGCGCGGGATGCGTCGCGTCGTTGCGTCAACTCACCCGGGCCACCGGCGCCGACGGACCCGTAGGCGTCGATCCACTCGAACCGCTCGAGGTGCGGCTCCTGGCACAGCAACATGACGTCGTGGCCCGATGCGCGGAGCACCTCGCAGACCCGCGCGGTCGCGACGTTGGACCCGGAACCCTCGAGCAGCCAGCCGTGCCAGACGACGACGCGCATCGCCGCATCGTACGGAGCGCCGGTCGGTGAGGGCAGGTCAGCCGATGTCAGCGTCGGCGAGGATGCGCACGATCTCGTCCTCGATCGAGGCTGCGGTCGCCTTGTCGAGACCCCGCGACATCACCGAGAACGCCACGGTCGAGCCGTTCGCGTCGGTGACGTATCCGCCGAGTGAGGAGACCGGGGTCTCGAACAGCGTGCCGGTCTTGGCGCGCACGGGCAAGCCGATGAGGCGGTCACCGACCGTGCCGTCGCCGGGGCCGGGGAGCGACTCGACGAACACCGACGCCCACGGTTCGCGCAACGCGAGCAGCAACATCGAGACGACGCCGTGCGTCGAGACCCGATCTCCATGGGAGAGGCCGCAGCCGTCGCGAACCTGCGCCTCGACGCCCCAGCCATCGGCCCACCGCTCGACGGCGAGGGCCCCGGCGGCGGTCGACCCGGCCGCGTCGGTGGCATGGGCGCCGAGCGCCTTCAGCAGCATCTCCGCGTAGAAGTTGACCGAGCCGTGGTTCTGGATCGTGAGCAGGTCGCGCAGAGGGGGCGACGAGATGCGGGCGAGCGGGGTGAGGTCGGTCGCCCCATCGGAGAGGCCGGGTGCGGCGGCGTCGAGCGAAGCGGCCGCTGGGTCACCGGCGACCTCGACGCCCCGTGACTCCAGGGCGGCGGTGAGCGCGGCGGCGGCCTGCGCTTCGGGCGAAGACCCGGCGTTGCCCTCGAACGCGAGCGCGGTGGCCCGGTTCACGTAGCTCCGCGAGAGACCCGGCACCCACCCGGGCGCCCACCATTCCCGGGTGAACGCACTCGTATCGCCGACGACGGACCCTCGCACACGCGTGAGGCCGGCAGCGTGCAACCTGGTCGCGAGCCGGGCCATCGACGCGGCGGATATCTCCGGGTCTCCCGACCCCACGATCCAGAGGTCACCTCGGACGACGCCGCCGACCAGCGGCTCCGCCGCCATCGCGATCGTCGCGAAGCGGAACGACGGGTCCCACGTCGCGAGCGCGGCCATCGAGGTCAGCAGCTTCTGGTTCGACGCGGGCACCCGCGGAACCCGGCCGAGGTGCGAGTGCACGATGCGACCGTCGATGCCGACCGCGACCGAGACGTCTCGCCCGTCGACGGCCGCGTCGATGGCGTCGGTCCACGCCGCGTCGGATGACTGCACCGAGATGCGTGCGGGATCGACCGGCCCGGAGGCCGACGCCGACGCGGCGATCGTGCGAGACGGCTGTCGCCGTGCCTCGCCGGATCGTGACGGTTCCGCCTTCCGTTCCGCTCCCGGCGAGGTGCACGCCGCCAGCAGGATCAGGGCCAGGATCGACGAGCTCAGCGCGCGGGTTCGCATGCGGTGCATGCTCGAGGTGACTCCTCCACGACAACGAGCGTACCGAGCGGACCGACGGGCCGAGCGACCGAGGCGGACGGCCTATCGGCTCGGTTCCGCCCGGTGCTTGATGGAGCATTCGCCGCTGCTAGGGTCGGGGGGCCGAGCGCCGTCGTCCAGGCGCCGTCCCCGCAACCGAACACGAAGGAGTCCCCCCGTGACACGACGTTCTTCCCGCCTGTCGTCGGTCGTCGCGCTCGCGACCGTCCTCATGCTCTCCACCGCCGCACCGGCCTTCGCCGCGACCGTCGCCC
>DASVGA010000250.1:0-11518 GCA_036379795.1 Actinomycetota bacterium
CGCGACGAGCTGGGCGCGACGCACGACGCGGGCGACGACGATGCCGAGCCCGACCGATTGGTCCTGTTCACCTACCCACTGCTCGTCGACGAGGGGCGGCTCTCGGAGGGTGCCGATGAGCTCAAGGCGGCGCTCGAGGACGACGCCTTCCTCGAGGTGCATCCCGACGATGCGGATCGACTCGGCCTCGCCGACGGCGACCGAGCCGTCGTGCGAACCGAGGCCGGCGAGGCGGAGGTGGCGGTGCGGGTGAGCGAGCACATCGCCGCCGGCGCCGCGTTCGTGCCCTTCAACCAAGCGGGCTTCGCCGCGAACACGCTGCTCTCCGGTCGCACGATCACCGCCGCCACGGTGCAGCCGGTCGATGCGCTCGAGACCGCCGGTGTCGGCGCGGAAGGCGAAGCCTGATGGACTGGGTCGATTGGGCGATCCTCGTCGTGCGGGTCGTGGTGGTCTTCTTCGCGCTGCTCGTCGCCGTGATGCTGTACATCTGGATGGAGCGCAAGGTGATCGCCGACATGCAGACCCGTGTCGGCCCCGTGCGCGCCGGGCCGCGCGGCGTGCTGATCACGCTCGCCGACGGCATCAAGCTCTTCTTCAAGGAAGGCATCACCCCGACCGCGGCCGACCGTCCGGTGTACGCGATCGCGCCGATCCTCGCGATGTTCCCCGGCTTCCTCGCGTTCTCGGTGATCCCCTTCGGTACGCAGGTGACGCTGTTCGGCCGCGAGATCCCCTTCCAGCTCGCGGATCTGAACGTCGGCATCCTCTGGATCCTCGCGATGACCTCGCTCTCGGTCTACGGGGTCGTGCTGGCCGGATGGTCGAGCGGATCGAACTACCCGTTGCTCGGCGCGGTGCGATCGAGCGCCCAGATGATCTCCTACGAGGTCGGCATGGGCCTCGCGCTGGTCGCGGTGCTCATGTACAGCGGCACCCTGCGCATGAGCGAGCTCGTCGCCGCGCAGGACACCGTGTGGAACGTCGTGCCGCAGTTCCCCGCGTTCATGGTGTTCCTGATCGGGGCGATCGCCGAGACGAACCGTCCGCCGTTCGATCTCGCGGAGGCGGAGTCGGAGCTCGTGGCCGGGTTCCACACCGAGTACTCGGGCATCAAGTTCGCGATGTTCTACCTGGGCGAGTACGTGAGCACCGTGACGGTCGCCGCGGTGGCCGTGACCCTGTTCCTCGGCGGGTGGCGCGGCTACTGGCCGTTCGACGGCGCGGTGGCCTGGATCGGACCGCTGCTCTGGTTCATCGTCAAGGTCACCGCGGTCATCTACCTCATGATCCTGGTGCGGGCCACGCTTCCGCGCATGCGCTACGACCGTCTCATGAGCTTCGGCTGGAAGGTGCTGATCCCGTTCGGGCTCGTCTGGGTCATGATCACCGGCGTCGTCGTGGTGATGCCGCAGGAGTACGGCAGCCGCGGTCGCTACATCGCCGCCGCCGTGATCGTGGGGGCGGCGGCGCTGGCGACCCTGATCGCGCCGCTGTTCTCGCGCCGCGCGGAGCCGAGGGAGGTGCGTGCGTGAGCGACGACTCCTCGAACGGCGAGCGGAGCGAGGTGGAGCAGGGCCCGCCGTCGGAGCAGGGTGCCTGGGAGGCCGCGCTCGCCATCGGCAAGGGCATGGCGACCGTGTTCAAGCAGACCTTCCGCGCCGACAACACCGAGCAGTACCCCAGGGAGATCGCGCCCAACCCGGAGCGGTCGCACATCGGGCGCCACCTGCTGAACCGGCACGACGACGGCCTCGAGAAGTGCATCGGATGCGAGCTGTGCGCGTTCGCGTGCCCCGCCGATGCGATCTGGGTCGAAGGCGCCGACAACGACCCCGAGCATCCGGTGAGCCCGGGCGAGCGCTACGCCGAGGACTACCAGATCAACTACCTGCGCTGCATCATGTGCGGGCTGTGCGTCGAGGCCTGCCCCACCAGGGCGCTCACGCTCACCAGTCACTACGAGATGGCGTTCACCGATCGCGAGGAAGCGATCTGGACCAAGGAACGCCTGCTCGAGCCGCCGCTTCCGCTGGGCACCGACCCGGTCGACCGGGAAGGCTGAACGGGCGTGCCGCTCGACAACGTCGTGTTCTGGGTCTTCGCCCCGCTCTCGATCGCGACGGGCATCGGCATGATCGTGGTGCGCAGCGCCGTGCACGCGGCGCTGTTCCTCGTCGTGAACTTCTTCACGATCGCGGTGATGTACCTGTTGCTCGATGCGCCCTTCCTGTTCGCGGTGCAGATCATCGTGTACGCCGGAGCGATCATGGTGCTCTTCCTGTTCGTGATCATGCTGCTCGGCGTCGACCAGGGTGCAGGGACCGGCGAGCGACTGTTCGGCCAACGCACGACCGCCGTGATCTTCGGGGTCGCCGTCGTCGTCGAGCTCGCCACCGCCATCAGGGCGGGGGTCGGGTTCGCGACGAGGGCACCCGAGGGCTTCGACTCGGTGAACGCCGAGGGGAACCCGTCGGCGCTCGCCGAGGTGCTCTTCCGGGATTACTTCTTCCCGTTCGAGGTCACGTCGATCCTGCTGATCGTGGCGGCCGTGGCGGCGATGGTGCTGGCCCTTCGCCGGTCCAAGGCGATCACGCAGCGAGAGATCGCAGGACACGCCGGCGACGACCTCGAGCGATACGCCCTGGCTCCGCCCGGCGGTCCCGGAACCGTGGGGGGCCAGGCGCCGTGAGGACGCCGATCGCCTACTTCTTGGTGCTGTCGGCGATCCTGTTCGCGATCGGTTCGGTGGCGGTGCTCGTTCGCCCCAACGCGCTGCGCATCTTCATGGGGGTCGAGCTTCAGCTGAATGCGGTGAACCTCACCCTCGTGGCGTTCTCGCGCATGCACCTCGAGCTCGATGGACAGATCCTCGCGTTCTTCTCCATGGTCGTGGCCGCGGCCGAGGTGGTCGTCGGTCTGGCGATCATCGTGGCGGTCTTCCGGCGGACCGCGACCACCGACGTCGACCGAGCGAGCGTGCTGCGCGGATGATCGACGTGATCTGGCTCGCCGTCGCGCTCCCGCTCGTCGCGTCCGGCGCGAACATGCTCGCCGGCAAGCGGTTCGGCGGCCGGGGGGCCGGTCACCGGTCGGGATGGGTCGCCACGGCGGCGATGACGGCGTCGTTCGTCGTCGCGCTCGGGGCGTTGCTGCAGCTGCTGTCGCTTCCGGCCGAGGAACGTACCCAGGTCGTCACCGTGGCCGAGTGGATCCGCGCAGGCGCGGTGAGCGTCTCGTTCGACCTGCGCGTCGACCCGCTCTCGATCACGATGGCGCTGGTCGTCACCGGCGTCGGCTCGCTCATCCACCTGTACGCGATCGGCTACATGGAGCACGACGCCCGGCCCTGGCGCTTCTTCGGCTACACGAACCTGTTCTGCGCGTTCATGCTCGCGCTCGTCCTCGCCGACGACTTCCTGCTGCTCTACCTCGGCTGGGAAGGCGTGGGGCTCTGCTCCTACCTGTTGATCGGATTCTGGTCCGACCGGCCCGAGGCGGCGAGCGCCGCCAAGAAGGCGTTCATCACGACCCGCATCGGCGACGTCGCCCTCATGCTCGGGCTGTTCGTGATGTTCATGCACTTCGGTTCGTTCGAGTTCGACACGGTGCTCGGTCACGAGGGCGCGTTGCCCGAGATCGCCACCGGTACCGCGACCGCGATCTCGCTGCTGTTGCTCGGCGGCGCCGTGGGGAAGTCGGCGCAGCTTCCCCTGCACGTCTGGCTGCCCGATGCCATGGCCGGCCCGACCCCCGTGTCGGCGCTCATCCACGCGGCGACCATGGTCACGGCGGGCGTGTACCTCGTGGTGCGCTCGCACGCGTTGTTCGAGGTCTCCGAGGTGGCGCTCACGGTGGTCGCGATCGTGGGGATCTCGGGCGCCCTCTACGGGGGACTGGCCTCGATCGGCCAGTACGACATGAAGCGGGCGCTCGCCTACTCGACGATGTCGCAGCTCGGATTCATGTTCCTCGCGGCCGGTCTGGGCTTCTACCCGATCGCGATCGCGCTGCTCGTCGCCCACGCCTTCTACAAGGCGCTGCTCTTCCTCGCGTCGGGCAACGTGATGCACGGCCTGGACGACGAGATCGACGTGCGGCGCCTCGGCGGCCTGCGCCTCGACATGCCGTGGACCGCGGCGCTGTTCGCGGCCGGCGCGCTCTCGCTGTCGGGTCTGCCGCCGTTCAGTGGATTCTTCACCAAGGACGCGATCCTCGAGGTGGCGAGCCACGACGGCGTCGTGTGGGCCTACGTGCTCGGCTCGCTTGCAGCGCTCGTGTCCGCTTGGTACATCGCCCGGCTGTTCTTCCAGGCGTTCATGGGGGAGCGGCGATACCAGGGTCACGCTCACGAAGCGCCGGCCCTGATGCGGATCCCGCTCGTCGTGCTCGCGGCCGGCGGCCTGTTCGCCGGCATCGTGCTCGCCTTCACGCCCGAAGGGCGGCTCGCCACCTTCCTCGAACCGACGCTCGGCCACATCGAGGAGGGGCACGCCGGACCGTCGACCGCCACCCTGATCGCCATCTCGGTGGCCGTGACGCTGGCGGGCATCGGTATCGCCTGGCGCCTCTACCGCCCGGCGAACGAGGCTCGATGGACCTCGTTCCCCGAGCGGGAACCCGGCATGTCCGCGGTGCTCGGCCGGGCGTTCTACGTCGACGCCCTCTACGGCTTCGTCGTGGGAACCATCGGCCTGCGAGCCGGCGAGGCCCTCTCGCGGTTCGATCGCACGGTGGTTGACGGCGCCGTCAACGGCATCGGCAGGCTCACGACCTGGGCGTCGGGCCTCGCGCCCGTGTGGCAGTCGGGCCGGGCCCGCCGGTACGCGCTCTCGTTCCTGGCCGGTGGCGCGGCGCTGCTGTTGTTCATGGTGGTGAGGATCTAGTCGTGGACACGATGCCCTGGCTGACCCTCGTGATCGCGGCTCCGCTCGTGGGGTTGCCGGTGCTCGCCCTCTGGCGCTCGATCTCTGACGACGCCGCCCGCTGGGTGGGGCTCGGCTCGACCCTCGTGGCCTTCGTCGTTTCCATCGGCATGCTAGTGACCTTCGAGACGGGCCAGGCCGGCCTGCAGATGGTCTCGAAGCATCCCTGGGTCGAGTCGATCGGTCTGTCTTGGTTCGTCGGGGTCGACGGATTCTCGATCTGGCTCGTCATGGTGACGACGTTCATGTTCCCGATCGCCGTGGTCGCATCGTGGAAGGTCGACCATCAGGTGCGCCGCTTCATGGCGGTCTCGCTGTTCCTCGAGACGGTGATCCTGGGTGCGTTCCTCGCGCTGGACCTGCTCCTTTTCTTCCTGTTCTTCGAAGCGCTGCTGTTCCCGATGTACTACGTGATCGGCGTCTGGGGCTCGAAGCGGCGCGTCTACGCCGCGACCAAGTTCCTGCTCTACACGATGTTCGGATCGGCGTTCCTGCTCGTCGGCATCCTGTACCTCTCGGTGCAGGCCGCGGATCAGCTCGGACGCCCGACGTTCGACCTCACGCTCCTCGAGCAGGTCCGGCTCTCCACCGAGCAGGGGCGGTGGCTGTTCCTCGCGTTCTTCATCGGGTTCGCGGTGAAGGTGCCGGTCTGGCCGTTGCACACCTGGCTCCCCGACGCGCACACCGAGGCCCCGACGAAGGGTTCGATCGTGCTCGCGGCGATCCTGCTGAAGACCGGCCCGTACGGCATGCTCCGCTTCAACCTCGACCTGTTCCCCGATGCCTCGCGGTACTTCGCCGACGCGATCATGGTGCTCGCCGTGGTCGGCATCATCTACGGGGCGGTCGTCGCGATGATGCAGTCCGACATCAAGCGATTGATCGCGTACTCGTCGGTGAGCCACATGGGGCTGATCGTGCTCGGCATCTTCGCGTTCTCGGCAGAAGCGATCGACGGCGCGGTGCTCCAGATGGTCAACCACGGCCTGTCGACGGGCATGTTGTTCCTGGTCTTCGGCATGCTCTACGAACGCACCCACACCCGTGAGATCGCGGAGCTGGGGGGTATCGTGCACGCGACGCCATGGCTCGCCGGCGCCTACGTGATCGCGATGCTCTCATCGATCGGCCTGCCGGGACTCAACAACTTCGTGGGCGAGTTCCTCGTGCTGCTCGGCACGTTCTCCGTCGACCGCGTGCTGGCCTCGATCGCGATCGTGGGCGTGATCCTGAGTGCGATCTACATGCTCTGGTCCTATCAGCGCGCGTTCCAGGGGCCCGTCTCCGCCCGATGGTCCTCGCTCCCTGACATCTCGTGGCGCGAGGGCGCCCTGGTCGCGCCGATCGTCGTGGCGATGCTGTGGATCGGGCTGCAGCCGGCGCCGGTGCTCGAGCGGCTGCGACCCACCGCCGAGCAGGTCTCGCAGCGGCTGATCGATGACGCGCCGGCGACCGACATCGCCGCCGACGGTCCGGCCGAGGAGGCGCCGTGATCAGTTCGCCTCGCGTGGAGCTCTGGGCGATCCTTCCCGTGCTCGTGTTGTTCGCGGGCGCGCTCGTGGCGCTCCTCGGCGCTGCCTTCTCTCGCCGATCCGACCAGGCGCCGTTCGCGCTGTTCACCCTCTCGGTGATCACGGCGGCGGCGGCGGCCTCGCTCTGGCTCTGGGACCGCGAGCCGGTGAACGTGCTCCAGGGCATGGCGAGCGTCGACCGCCTCACCGTGATCGGCACCCTGGTGCTCTGTGGCATCGGCGCCTACGGCACCTACCTCGGCTTCCACTACTTCGAGCGGGACGACCTGCGGCGCAACGAGTTCTACGCGCTGTTGCTGTTCGCGCTCGGAGGCATGGCGCTGCTGGTGGCTGCGGCCGACCTGATCGTGGTGTTCCTGGCGGTCGAGGTGCTCTCGCTCTCGCTCTACGTGCTCACGGCCCTCACGTTCCGGCGCGGGCCGATCGAGGCGGCGATGAAGTACTTCCTGCTCGGCGCGTTCGCATCGGCGTTCCTGCTCTACGGGGTGGCCCTGAGCTACGGCGCGACGGGCACGACGAGCGTGCAAGGGCTCGCGCGCGCGCTCACCGGAACGGTCGGAAGCCAGTCGCTCGCCCTCGCCGGCGCCCTGCTGCTCGTGGTCGGCCTCGGGTTCAAGGTCGCCCTGGTGCCCTTCCACATGTGGACGCCCGACGTCTATCAGGGCGCGCCGAGCCCGGTGACCGCGTTCATGTCGGCCGCGACGAAGGTCGCCGTGTTCATCGCGATGATCCGGGTCTTCGCCGTCGGTTTCAGCGCGCTCCGGTGGGACCTGCGTCCGGTGATCGCCGTGCTCGCCGCCGTCTCGATGATCGTCGGGAGCGTGCTGGCCATCTCCCAGACCGACGTGAAGCGCATGCTCGCGTACTCGAGCGTGGCTCAAGCAGGCTTCGTGCTCACGGCGTTCGTCTCGCCCGAGCGCGACGGCATCGCCGCCGCCCTGTTCTACCTGATCGCCTACAGCCTCGCGGTCGTCGGAGCGTTCGGGGTCGTGATGTTGATCTCGGGCGGTATCGGCGAGCAGACACACATGGACCGGTTCCGAGGGCTCGGTCGCCGCCGCCCGGCGTTGTCGCTGCTCCTCACCGTCTTCCTCGTGTCGCTCGCCGGCATCCCCCCGACGGCCGGGTTCGCGGCCAAGGTGCTCGTGCTCGGGGCGGCGACGACCGCGGGCTTGTGGCCGCTCACGCTGATCGGATACCTGACGAGCGTGGCGGGTGCCTTCTTCTACCTTCGGATCGTCGCACTGATGGCCATGCAGGAAGCCGAGGCCGACGACGTGGCCGACGGCTCCCCGCTTCCGCAGATCGTGCTCGCGGTGCCCGCGTTCGCGGTCGTCGCGCTGGGTATCGTGCCCGGCGTGATCGTGCCGCTGCTGCAGGAAGCCGGTGTCCTCACATGGTGACCCCGCCGGGGGCGTCGCCCCGATGAGCCGGCGTGTGATCCCGGGGCTGGAGGCGCCCGACGCCGTGCTCGAGTCCGAGGTGCGCACGCGTCTTGACCAGGTCGAGGAAGCGCTCGAGAAGTCGGTCCGGGCCGAGGCATCGGGCATGCTGACCGAGACCTCGTCGTACCTGATCGCGGCCGGCGGCAAGCGGTTCCGCGCGATGCTCGTGCTGCTCGCAGGGTACTTCGGCGACCCCGCGGATCCGCGCCTCGTGCCGGGGTCGGTCTCGATCGAGCTCGTTCACCTCGCGACGCTCTACCACGACGATGTGATCGACGAGGCCGACGCCCGCCGCGGCGCCCCGAGCGCGAACGTGCGATGGGACAACACGGTCGCGATCCTCACCGGCGACTACCTGTTCGCCAGGGCCTCGGAGATCTCCACCGACCTCGGAACCGAGGTGTGCCGCCTGCTGGCCCGCACGATCGCGGTGCTCTGCGACGGACAGATCCGCGAGGTCGAGAGCTCGGCCAAGGTGGAACAAGAGGTCGGCGCGTACCTCGAGATCATCCGGCGCAAGACCGCGTCGCTGATCGCCACCAGCTGCCGGTTGGGCGGCATGCTTTCCGACGCCCAACCCGAGCACGTCGACGTGCTGGAGGAGTTCGGCGACGCGCTCGGCATGGCCTATCAGCTCTCCGACGACATCATGGACATCACCGCGTCGCAGATCGAGCTCGGCAAGGAACCCGGTCAAGACCTGCGGGAGGGCGTCTACACGCTGCCGGTGCTCCACGCCCTGGCCCACGATGAGCGCCGCGCTGAGCTCGCACGCATCCTCACGCACGGCGCCCCCGACGGCGAGATGCTCGACCGTGCCCTCGAGATCGTTCGCGCGGGCGGCTCCGTCGATGCCGCCCGAGCCGCGGTGACCGAGGAGGTTCGCAGGGCGATCGCGCTGGCCGAGCGGTTGCCCGACGGCCCCTCGCGCCACGCCCTGATCCAGCTGGCGAAGTTCCTGGCCGTGCGCTGCGGGGCGGAGCCTTCATGAGCGACTGCCGGGCGTTCCGGACCCAACGGAGGGCGCTGCTACGATACGGGCGCTCGGGAGGCCTCTCACTGTCATGAGCGATTACTACGCGTCGTACGGGGTGGTGCTGGCGGTCCTGGCCGCCGGCGGTCTGCTGGTTGCGGTTGCCTTCACGACCGCTCGTCTCGTGGCGCCCAGCCGGCCGAACTACGAGAAGCTCACGACCTACGAATGCGGCATCGATCCGGTGGGACAGGGCTGGTCGCAGAGCCAGGTCCGCTACTACGTCTACG
Source organism: Actinomycetota bacterium (assembly GCA_036379795.1). Taxonomy (GTDB): domain Bacteria; phylum Actinomycetota; class UBA4738; order UBA4738; family HRBIN12; genus JAOUEA01. Next base: position 9,166 of record DASVGA010000250.1, read on the forward strand.
GCTTCCTGTTCGTGATCTTCGACGTGGAGAGCGTGTTCCTGTTCCCATGGGCGCGCGTGTTCGAGAGCCTGGGATACGCGGCGGTCGTGGAGATGGCGATCTTCATCGCGATCTTGGCCGTCGGACTCCTGTACGCCTGGCGCAAGGGGGTGCTGCGGTGGGCCTGATCACCGAACGGACCCCGCTGCCCAGGCTCCAGCCGGTGAAGTTCATCCTCAACTGGGGGCGGCGCTACTCCTTGTGGGTCATGAACTTCGGCCTCGCCTGCTGCGCCATCGAGTTCATCGCGGCGTCGACTTCCAAGAACGACTTCATCCGCCTCGGGGTGATCCCGACGGCACACGGGCCGCGCCAGGCGGACCTGCTCGTGGTCGCCGGAACGCTCACCGACAAGATGGCGCCGGCGCTCCGGCGCGTCTACGAGCAGATGCCCGATCCGAAGTATGTGATCTCGTTCGGCTCGTGCTCGAACTGCGGCGGCCCCTACTGGGACAGCTACTCCGTGACCAAGGGCGTCGACCAGATCGTGCCGATCGACGTGTACGTGCCAGGTTGTCCGCCTCGCCCCGAGGCGTTGCTGCACGGCATCCTCGAGCTACAGAGCAAGATCAAGGATGAGGACATCGCGGAGAAGTTCGGTGCGAAGGCCCAGCCCGCTGTCTCCTGACGAGGCCGGCGCCCGGCTGCGCGCGCGCTTCGGATCCGACATCGTCGACGTCGTCGACCAACACGATCACACCGTCGCCACGGTGAGCCGCGACCGCTACCACGACGTCTGTCGGTTCCTGCGCGACGAGCCCGAGTTCGCGTGCGACTACGCCGACTTCACCTCTGCGGTCGACTGGGGCGAGGAGCGAGGATTCGAGCTGCTCACCCATCTGTTCTCCACCGCGCACCACCACAACGTGCGGGTGAAGGTCGCGCTGCCCTTCGACGATCCGGTGGTGCCGACGGTGAGCGACCTGTGGGCCACGTGTGACTGGCACGAGCGCGAGACGGCCGAGATGTTCGGCATCAGGTTCCAGGGTCACCCGACACCGGTGAAGCTGTTGCTCGCGGAGCCGTTCGAGGGTCACCCGCTGCGCAAGGACTTCCCGCTCATGACGCGCGAGGCCAAGCCCTGGCCCGGAGCTGTCGAGGGTGAGGAGGTCGAGGACGAATGATCGACGTCCTTGCCCAAGCCGGCGTCTCGTTCGTCGAACAGCTCACGTCGAACTTCTGGCTCGCGCTGCTGATCAAGACGGCGCTCGTGCTCGGGTTCTTCCTGGTGGTGCCGCTCGGCGTTGGCTACATGGAGCACAAGGTGCTGGCTCACATGCAGGGCAGGCTCGGACCGATGGAAGCCGGCGCCTTCCACGGGTGGGCGCAGCTGATCGCCGACGGCGTGAAGTTCATCCAGAAAGAGAACGTGGTGCCGGCGGCAGCCGACCGTACCGTCTTCTCGTTGGCGCCGGCGGTCGCCATGGTGCCCTACATCGCCATCCTCGTGGTGCTGCCGTTCAGCGACACGCTGTTCGCTCTGAACCTCGACGTCGGCATCTTCTTCGTCATGGCCATGTCGAGCGTCTCGGTGATCGGCATCCTCATGGCCGGGTGGTCGAGCGCGAACAAGTTCTCGCTGATCGGGGCGCTGCGCGCCGCCGCGCAGCTCATCGCCTACGAGCTGCCGCTGGTGCTCTCGGCCGCCGGCGCCGTGATGCTCGCGGGCGCGACATCGATGGTGGGCATCGTCGAGGCGCAGGAATCGCTGTGGTTCGCCGTCCCGCTGTTCCCGTTGTTCCTGATCTTCATGATCTCCTCGCTCGCCGAACTGAGCCGCACGCCGTTCGACATGCCGGTCGCCGACTCCGAGATCATCTTCGGCGCCTTCACCGAGTACGGCGGGCTGAAGTTCGCGTTCTTCCTGCTCGCGGAGTACGGCGGCATCGTGGCCCTGTCGGGCATCGCGTCGGTGCTGTTCCTCGGCGGTTACCAGGGCCTGCCGGGCATCCCGCTTCCCGACCCGATCTGGATGGCGGCGAAGATCGGCGTGTTGTCGTTCCTCACGATCTGGCTGCGGGCCACGTTCCCACGGCTACGTGAGGATCAGCTGCAGCGGTTCGCGTGGCTCACGTTGATACCGATCTCGCTCGTGTGGATCCTGGGCGCTGCCTTCTTCAAGGTCGCGTTCTGATAGACGGAGGAACCTCAGTGGCCATCGAGACGACCGAGCACGTCGACCAGCCGGAATCCGGCGTCGGCCAGGGCCTGCTCAAGGGCCTGACCGTCACGATGAAGACGATGCTCAGGCCGGCCGTGACGGTGCAGTACCCGCACGTGAAGCCCGACCTTCCGGCACGCACACGCGGCGTGA
>DASVGA010000251.1:0-3649 GCA_036379795.1 Actinomycetota bacterium
CTACGAGGTGGTGGCCTCGGTGCCCGATCTCGACGACGACCAGAAGCTGCAGCCCAGGAGGCTCTACGAGCAGCAAGGCCGCGCCGACGAGTACGCCGGGATCGTCGACCGCTTGAAGCACGAGCGCGTCGAGCACCTCCAGCGATTCACGCAGCTCAGCGAGGAGATCGTCAAAGCCGTCGGCTGAACCTTGCGCTTGCCATATACCCCCCTAGGGTATATGTTCGTCTCCGTCATCCCGACGGGAAGGAGCGAGCCATGGCGCGAGAAGGACCCTCCACCCTGACCCCGGACGAGCCTAGTCCCGGCCCAGCGGGGAGCACCGGCGAGCGGTCGAGGCACGACGAGCATGTTGGGCACAGCGCCAGGCACGAGACGCATGCCGGGCACAGCGTGGCGATGTTCCGGGACCGATTCTGGGTCAGCCTGCTGCTGAGCGTGCCCGTGCTCGTCTGGTCGCAGATGCTCCAGGACCTGCTGGGCTATTCGGCTCCCGCCGTGCCGCTCGACCGCTGGATCCCCGCGGCGTTCGGGTCCGCCGTGTTCGTCTACGGCGGAAGACCCTTCCTCGTGGGCGGGGTTCGGGAGCTCCGCGACCGCACGCCAGGCATGATGCTGCTGATCTCGCTCGCGGTCGGCGTCGCGTTCGTCTCGAGCCTGGCGAGCGAGGTCGACATCGTCGATCTCGACTTCTGGTGGGAGCTCGTGCTGTTGATCGACGTGATGCTGCTCGGCCACTGGCAGGAGATGAAGGCGCTCGGACAGGCGTCGAGCGCCCTCGACGCGCTGGCCGCGCTCCTGCCCGACATGGCCGAACGCGTCGAGGGCGCGGGCACCCTCGAGGTGGCCATCTCCGAGCTGCGCGTCGGAGACCTGGTGTTGGTGCGCCCCGGGGGCAGGGTGCCCGCCGACGGGATCGTCGAGCACGGTGAGGCCGCCTTCGACGAGTCGATGATCACCGGCGAGTCGCGGACGGTGCGTCGCTCGAGCGGCGACCGGGTGGTCGCGGGCACGGTCGCCACCGATTCCTCCGTCCGTGTGCGCATCGACGCCGTCGGCGACGACACCGCGCTCGCGGGTATCGCGCGCCTGGTCGCCGACGCCCAGGTGTCGAGATCACGCGCCCAGGCGCTCGCCGATCGAGCCGCGGCGTTGCTCTTCTACGTGGCGCTGGCAGCCGGCCTCGTCACCGCCGTCGCGTGGCTCGCGGTGGGAAGCACCGACGAGGCCCTCGAGCGCGCGGTCACGGTGCTCGTGATCGCGTGCCCGCACGCTCTGGGTCTCGCCATCCCGCTCGTGATCGCCTTGTCGACCGCGATGGCGGCCCGGGCCGGCATCCTCGTGAAGGACCGGCTCGCCCTGGAGCGCATGCGCACCGTCGACGCAGTGCTCTTCGACAAGACGGGAACCCTCACCGAGGGCAGGCCCCGTGTGCGCTCCGTGATGCCCGCGGAGGGAGCGGCCGACGACGTGCTGCTGCTCGCGGCGGCCGTGGAGGCTGAGAGCGAGCATCCACTGGCCCGCGCCGTGGTGGCAGCCGCTCGGGACCGCCTCACGGTGCCCGGGGCATCGGGGTTCCGATCCGTCGCGGGCAGGGGTGTCGACGCAGAGGTCCAAGGGCGACGTGTGGCCGTCGGGGGTCCGGCCATGCTCCGCGAGCGGGGGCTCGAGATGCCTATGGCGATCGCCGAACAGGCGGAGGCCGAACGCGGCCGGGGCGCCACGGTGCTCGCGGTGATCGACGCCGGACGCGTCGTCGGGGCCCTCGCCCTCGAGGACGCGGTCCGGAGCGAGTCGCGCGACGCCGTGCAGGGGCTGCAGGCCCTGGGTGTGCGAGTCGTCATGATCACGGGCGATGCGACCCAGGTCGCACGGACCGTGGCCGCAGAGCTCGGCGTCGACGAGGTGATGGCCGAGGTGCTTCCGGAACAGAAGGCGTCGAAGGTGGCCGAGTTGCAACGGCGGGGCCTGCGCGTCGCGATGGTGGGCGACGGGGTGAACGACGCGCCGGCGCTCGCCCGCGCCGACGTGGGCCTCGCGATCGGCGCCGGCACCGACGTCGCGATCGAGTCGGCAGGGGTCGTGCTCGCGAGCGACGACCCCCGGGGTGTGTTGGCCGTGCGGCGGCTCTCCGCGGCGAGCTACCGGAAGATGGTGCAGAACCTCGTCTGGGCCACCGGCTACAACGTGGTCGCCATCCCGCTCGCGGCCGGCGTGCTGGCCTGGGCCGGCATCGTGCTCTCCCCCGCCGTCGCCGCGGCCCTCATGAGCGTGTCGACCATCGTGGTCGCACTCAACGCCCAGCTGCTCCGACGGCTCGATCTGCGCAGCGGCTGATCGTCACGTGTCGCGGGATGCGGCGTGCAGCGCCTCACGGACCTCGTCGTCGGTCGTCTGGTCGAACCGCTCGTACCACTGCCCGACGGCGTGCAGGTTCGAGGGTGTCGACCAGATCACGCACCGATCGCACTCGGCCTCGAGGCGTCGCTCGACGCCGGCGGGCCCGACGGGCGCCGCGAAGACCACGCTCGCCGCTCCCTGGGCTCGCGCCCAGCGGAGCGCGGCCATCGCCGTGACCCCGGTCGCGACCCCGTCGTCGACCACCACCGCGGTGGCGCCGTGGATATCGGCCGGCGGCGACCCCTGGCGGTAGGCCGCGGTGCGTCGTTCGATCTCCGCTTCCTGGCGGCGGGCTTGGGTCTCGACGTACGCGTCGTCGGCACCGACGGCGCGCATGATGCCGCGATCGACCACGCGCACCCCCGGAGCCACCGCGCCGATGCCGAGCTCCGGGTTGCCGGGCGCTCCGAGCTTCCTCGGGATCACCACGTCGAGCGGGGCGCCCAACGCTCGCGCGACCCCGGCGGCGACGATCACGCCTCCGCGGGCGACGCCGAACACCACGACGGGCGGCTCGAGCGTGCCGGCGAGCGCTTCGCCCAGCCGGCGTCCCGCGTCGGCTCGATCGACGAACACACCCGCTGCGGCCACGGGCGTCAGGATGCGCGTTGCGCGGGGCGCTCGTCCACCGATAGCATCACCGTCTCAACGAGCTCGGAGGGGGCACCGGTGGTTCACGCGTACATCTTGATCCAGACCGAGGTGGGCAAGGCCGCGTCGGTGGCGGACGCGGTGCGGGACATCGGGGGGGTCGCCGAAGCCGAGGACGTGACCGGCCCCTACGACGTGATCGTGCGCGCCGAGGCGAAGACCGTCGACGAGCTGGGCAAGCTCGTCGTCGCGCGCATCCAGGCGGTCGAGGGCATCACCCGCACGCTCACGTGCCCCGTGGTGCATCTGTAGCCTTGGCCCGCTCGGCGCGGTAGCGCTCGACCGCCAGGTCGATCAGCCGCTCGATCAGACCGTCGTAGGCGAGCCCGCTCGCTTCCCACAGCTTCGGATACATGCTGATCGCGGTGAATCCCGGGATCGTGTTGATCTCGTTGATGAAGAGCTCCTCGCCGCGCACGAAGAAGTCGACGCGCGCCATGCCCCAGCACTCGATCGCGCGGAACGCGGCCACCGCCATGCGCTGGATGCGGGCCTGCAGCGCGGCGTCGATGTCGGCCGGCACGTCGAGGCGCGCGCCGTGCTCGTCGAGGTACTTCGACTCGTAGTCGTAGAACTCGTGACCGGTCGGCACGATCTC
>DASVGA010000252.1:0-2329 GCA_036379795.1 Actinomycetota bacterium
AGCTCGCGCAGAGCTTCGAGGTGATCCATTTCGTCGGCAACCAGCCGACCGCTCCGCAGGAGTTGCCGCCCGGCACGCGGCACCTCGACACGTACCTGGCGAACCTCACGTACACCGATCGCACCTTCCACTGCTCGGCCATCGGGCGCCACCGCACGCTCGACGGCATCGAGATGATGGCGATCTCGCGGGGACTGACCCTGGAGCAGATCGCGGACGACCCATGCGTGCTCACGATCATCTCGGTCAACTCCCCCCGGCGGTTCGACGCGGCGATGAGCGACGGGCTGGTGGCGATGGCCGAACACGGCCAGCCCGCGGTGATCACCCCCTTCACCTTGATGGGCGCGATGACCCCCGTAACGCTCGCGGCGGCGCTCGTGCAGCAGAACGCCGAGGCGCTCGCCGGGATCACGCTCACCCAGCTCGTGCGACCCGGGGCTCCGGTCGTCTACGGCGCGTTCACGTCGAACGTCGACATGCGCAGCGGGGCGCCGGCTTTCGGCACGCCCGAGAACGCCCGCGCCACGATCGCCGCGGGTCAGCTCGCTCGGCGCTACGGCCTTCCCTACCGGGCGAGCAACGCGAGCGCGAGCAACGCGCTCGACGCTCAGGCGGCCTACGAGTCGCAGATGTCGATCTGGTCGGCCGTGCTCGGCGGTGCGGACCTCGTCTATCACGGAGCGGGGTGGATGGAAGGCGGGCTCACGGCTTCGTTCGAGAAGATCGTGCTGGACGTCGAGATGCTGCAGATGATGGCCCTGACGATCGCGCCCGCCGACGTCGACCGGCGACAGATCGACGAGGGCCTCGAGGCGATCGCCGACGTGGTGACCGGGGGGCACTTCTTCGGCTCACCGCACACGCTCGCCCGGTACGAGACCGCGTTCCACGAGCCGCTCGTCTCGAACTGGCAGAACTACGAGGCGTGGGAGGAAGCCGGTTCACTCACCGCGGACGTGCGCGCCACCCGGGTGTGGCAGGAAGCCCTGGAGCGATACGAGCAGCCGACCCTCGACCCGGAGATCGCCGAGCGCCTGCACGAGTTCGTCGCCAGGCGCACGGTCGACCTGCGAGACGTGGACCACTAGCCGATGCACCGGAGGATGCCGTGAACCCAGGCACCGCAGCCCTGACCCGGGGACTCGAGGTGCTCGAGATGCTGGCCGACGACGAACCGGCCCGCACCGGTCTCAGGGTGGCGCAGCTCGCGCAGCGGCTCGACACCGACCGGAGTCAGATGTCGCGCACGCTCCAGACCTTGCATGAGCACGGGTTCGTGGATCGCGACCCCGAGACGCTCGCCTACCGGCTGGGCTGGCGGGTCTTCGCGCTCGCGGCCCGCGCAGGTGAGGCCCGGCTGGTGCACGAGGCGCCGCCGGTGCTGCGGGCCCTGGTACGCGAGTTGGGGGAGAGCGTGCACCTGTCGGTGCGCCAGGGGACGATGGTGCTCACCCTGCTCGCGGAGTCGCCGCCCGCGACCCTGCACGCACCCGGGCGGGTCGGAGGTCTCACCCCGATCGCCACGACCTCAGCGGGGCGCGCGCTCGTCTCCGATCTCGATCGGCACGAGCTCGATGAGCTCGGTTTGGGACACCTGACTCGGGTCGTCGACGAGATCGGCGAACTCGGGTACGCGATCGTACGGGAGGAGTTCGAGCCAGGGCTCGTCGCGGCGGCCGCCCCGATCTTCGGACCCGGGGGCAGGGTCGTGGCTGCGCTCAACGTCTCAGGCCCGCGCTTCCGTTTCGACGACCGACTCGACGAGGCCGCGCGACGACTGGTGGTCGCAGCAGACGGTCTCGCGGGATCCATCGGCGGAGCACCGGCAACAGCAAGGGGGCGGGGCCTGCGCCCCGCCCCCCGGCCGTCGTGACCAGGCTCGTATCGGGATCTCAGTAGAGGTACCTGCGGTCCTTCACGAACCCCTGACGCTGCCAGACCTGGCCGAGCCCGTAGTACCGGCCCGCGTTGGCCAGGAACAGTCCCGCCAGCACCGCCGTGTAGACGATGTGGTCATCCATGAACGGGTTGAACTCGGGCCAGATCGTCGTGGCGGTGTAGAAGATCGCCATCCAGATGGCGCCTCCCACCGCGGCGAGCCGTACGCCGATGCCCACGATCAGGGCGACCCCGATGGCCAGCATCGAGAGCATGTACACCCAATCGACCCAGCCTGCGACGGTGGGGCCTGCGGCTCCCATGCCGGCGCTGGTGATCGTCTCGTAGAAGCCCTTGAACGGGCCCTTGAGCGCGAAGCCGAGCACTCCGGCGGTGGGGGACCCACCGTTCACCCAGGCGTCGGCCCCGCCGAACACGATCGCGCCGG
>DASVGA010000253.1:0-3256 GCA_036379795.1 Actinomycetota bacterium
TGGGTCCGGTCGATCGCGCGCTCGTCCATGATGCGATCGGCGTCACGGTCCATCGTTCGGAACTTGTACACGGTGAAGAGCTCGTTGGCGCGGGTGACCCGCTGCTGGCGGAAGAGCACGGGGCCCGGCGAGGTGAAGCGCACGAGCAGACCGATGACGAGCTGGATCGGCAGCGAGAGCACGAGCCCGACGCTCGCGATCGAGATGTCGAACGCGCGCTTCAGCGCCGCCTGGGTACCGGTGAGCTCGGCGGGACGCACCGCCACCGTCATGAGGGGGCCGACACGCTGCAACGTCAGTCGGTTCGTGAGCATGTGCGGAACCCTGGCCACGAGCCGCAGCGCGAGCCGTTCGCGGCGGGCGAGCTGCTGCAGCCTCGCGAGCTCGGCGGTCGTGAGCGTCGGCGAGGCGACGATCAGGGCCTCGATCGAGCACTCTTCGACGAGGCGGGGTGCGTCGGCCAACAGACCGAGCAGCGGCGGCGAGCCAGGGATGTCCGGGTCGAGCTCCGCCCCGATGCGTCCGACGGGGAAGAATCCGCTGCGGTCGTCCACCCCGAGCGAGGTGGCCACCGCGGCGGCGTCATGGGCCGAGCCGAGGATCAACGTGCGGTATGCGAGCAGCCCTTTCTGCCGAAGGCTGCGGGCGTAGCGTCGCCACGCGAGGCGCGTCAGCACGCCGAGCGCCACGAGCATCACGAAGGTCAGGCCGAGCAGTCCCTGCCGGCCCGGTGGCAGCATTCCGGTGCCGAAGATCATCAGCAGCGCCGCCCCGACAGAGGTCGCGCCGACGACCCGGCGGATCTCCTCGGCCGAGTTGAAGTGCATCGTCGCGTAGAGGCCGAAGGCGTGGAAGATCGCGATCCACACGGCGCTGCTCGCGAGGGTGATCAGCCAGCCGATGCCCGACAGGGACCGGGCGCTGAGGACCTCGTCGAGGAGCTCGGTGGCGAGGAGCATCACGTTCAGACAGAAGATGTCGCTCGCCACGTGGCCCGCGACCAGCATGCGGTAGCGCTGCTTGGTCGCACCGTCGGGCACGTGGCGCGGGGGGGCGACCGGGATCGAGGGGGCCTCTGGGGCCGCCTCGTCGGGACGCAGGTCGTGGATGACCGCGAGGTCGCCCTCGCGGGTGATCACGCGGAGATCGCGGTCTTCGTCGTCCGCGACGCGCGCGGCCGCACCCTCGGTCGGCGCCTCGAAGACCTGCGAAGCCTCGGGCACAGGCTCGAGCTCCTGGACGCGCGCAGAAGCCTGAGCCCGCTTCGTGGCATCCTCGATCCGTCGTTCCATCAGGTGCGCCTCGTTCACTCGCCCGTCGCCGGTCGGAGCGCCGCCGAGGCTATCGGACCCGGTCGACGTCCCCTTGGTGCCTGGTTCGCGGGGAGGGAGGGTGATGACCCTCATCCCCTGTATGGGGGACGATAACGAGTCTAGAGGCGCTGTGCTATCAGACCAAGGGGTTTTCCTTCGACGGATACGGAAGATCTTGGCCTAGGCCGTCCGACGAGAACGCGGGGCAACGGGGTTACCCGGCGACGCACCGACCATCGGACCGGGGATGCGCGAGGCCGGAACCGCTTACTGGCCAAGCAGTTGCGTCATGATCCGGATCGCGCCCGGGCCGATGATGACCACGAAGAGCGCCGGCAGGATGCAGAGCACGAGCGGGAACACGATCTTCACCGGCGTCTGCTGGGCCTTGGCCTCGGCCGCCTGGCGCCGCTTGATGCGCAGCTGCTGGGCCTGGGTGCGCAGCACGCTCGCGATCGACACTCCGAAGACGTCGGCCTGGATCATCGCCAGCGAGAATCCATTGAGCTCCTCGACGTCGGTGCGGTCGGCCAGGTGGCGGAACGCCTCGGATCGCGGCACGCCGAGCTGGATCTCCTGCAGCATGCGGGCGAACTCGGCCGACAGCACCCCGGGCACGTTCTGCACCACCTGCGCGATCGCGGCGTTGAGCGAGAGACCCGCCTCGACGCTGATCGTGAGCAGGTCGAGCGTGTCCGAGAGCGTCTTGAGGATCTCCCTCTGCCGCTCTTCGACCTTGCGGTTGAGCACGACGTCGGGCAAGACGAAGCCGACGAACGCGAGCAAGGCGATCGCCACGATCGAGATGAACGGGGACGCTGCGAGCACCGACGAGGCCGCGAACCCCGCGGCGATGCCGCACACGGCCCCGATGACCTTGAACGCGAGTACGCGCTCGGCGTCCCAGCCCGAGACCCCGCCGGCGAGCAGGATCTTCTTCGCGACCCGGTCGCGTGTATCGAGGGGGGTGACCCGTCGCGCCACGCGCCCGGCCGTGCCGACGACCGGCACGAGCACACGCTGGCCGAAGTTCTTGGTGAGCTCCTGCTCCCTGAGGTTCACGGATTCCGACCCGCTCACCTGCGACTCGAGGAGCCGGAGCGCGCGCTTCTTCTCCGACGAGCCCGACTCGACCGCGAGGCCGGCGAGCACGATGGCGAAGAACGCCGATGCGACAGCGAGGACCAACCAGATCTCAGACATCGATATCCACGATCTTCCTCATCCAGACGACCCCGAGCCCGAGCAGGATCACGGCGGTTCCGCTCATGTACCACCCGGTCTTGGTCGTGACGAGCAGCCCGATGTAGTCGGGGTTCACAGCGAACATGTAGATGGCGATGCCGATCGGAAGCGCCACCAGCACCCAGGCGGACAGCCGCCCCTCGGCCGTGAGGACCTTGATCTGTCGCCGCATCATCGCCCGCTCGCGCAGGGTGTCGGCCACGTTGTCCAAGATCTCGGCGAGGTTGCCGCCGACCTCGCGCTGGATGTTCACGGCGAGCACCGCCCATTTGAAGTCGGCGCTGCCCACGCGCGTCGCGAGCGCTTCCAGCGCTTCCTCGATCGGGCGCCCGAGACGGATCTCGGCCACCACCCGCTGGAACTCGGTCGCCGCCGGCTGCGGGATCTCACGGGCGACGGTGTCGAGGGCTTGCATGAAGCTGTGGCCCGCTCGCAGCGAGCTCGCCAGCACGGTCAGCACGTCGGGGAGCTGCTCGCGCATCTTCTCGGTGCGTCGAGACAGGGCCATGCGAAGCGCCATGGTGGGACCCACGCCGCACACCCCGCCGACGATGAGCCCGAGCATCCACGACCGGAGCAGCGCGGCGCCGAGCACGGCGCCGGCCTTGACATCTCCGAACCCCATGCCAGCGGGTGTCACGAGGTGCGTGACGAGAAGCGGGCCACCGAGCACGGCGGCGCCGAGGGCGGCGCTGCGA
>DASVGA010000254.1:0-3718 GCA_036379795.1 Actinomycetota bacterium
CGAACAGGTCCAGCAGCTCGGCGAACTCGCGAGCGGGGCCCCGTGTCTTCTCGGCGATGCGCTCGAGCGCGGCCTGCAGATCGCCGTCGGCGGCGGCGCTGGCGGCCGCCTTGAACATCACACGGCCGAAGGTTCGGAACAGCCCCGCCGTCTCGATCGTGACCGCCGCCTGGCGGGCGAGCGTCGCCACGAGTCGTGACTCGTCGTGGGCGCCCTCGCGTCCCTCTGGTGCGTCGAGGATCTCCATCACACCCATCACACCGGTGTCGGTCTCGAGCGGGATCGCGAACACCGTCGACGGTGTGTACCCAGTGGCGTCGGCGATGTCGCGCGCGAACCGTGGGTCGCTCGGCGCATCGGAGATCGAGATCGATTGGCCCGAGGAGAGGGCCCATCCGGCGATGCCCTTGCCGGCTTCCATCTCCATGCCGACGACCTGATCGCCGGCAGCTCCCGACGCCGCGACGAACGTGAGCAGCTCGCGGCTGGGGTCGAACGAGGCGATCGAGGCCGCCTTGGCGCCGGTCACCTCGCGCACGGTCTCGACGATCCAATCCAGCAGCTCCTGGTACGACGGCGGCTGGATCGCCGGTCCCAGGTTCGACGCGGCCTCGGCGAGCTGTGTGAACAGGTCGCCGCGATCGGTGGCGGAACCGTCGTCGTCGCTCATCGCGCGGATGCTACAGGCGTAGCGATCGCCGCGGTAGGTGTCGCCAATCCGACAGGTCCAGAGTCGCGCGCCTGACAGTCGGGGTGGGTTGCGTCCACCATGATGCAGGGGTCAGGATGAGCCCCAGAAGAGAGGGCTCCCACCAGAAGGAGGGTCGGACATGTCGGACCAGGAGATCCGCGAAGGCGCCGAGGACGACGCCGAAGGTCAGGTCAGAAGGAAGGCTCTGAGCGAGGAGGACGCAGAGGGTCAGCAGCTGCGCAAGCCCAAGCTCGACGACGACGACGCCGAGGGTCAGCAGCTCCGCAAGCCCAAGCTCGACGACGACGACACCGAGGGGCAGCAGCTGCGGAAGCCGAAGCTCGACGACGACGACACCGAGGGGCAGCAGCTCCGCAAGCCCAAGCTTTCCGAGGGCGACGGCCTCGCGCTGTAGTCACCTCGACCGCACGATCCGATGGGCCGCCTTCGGGCGGCCCTTCGCTATGCGTGGCCCAGCTCCTCGATCGAGCTCGTGGCGGCGAGCCGGTTCGAGATCGCGGCGAGCAACGTCGTCGAGAGCCGCGGACCTTCGTTGACGATGCGCAGGAAGTCCTTGCCCGGGATCCGGAACAACCTGGTCTCGCCGATGGCGGTCACGGTCGCGGTCCGAGGCCGCTTCTCGAGCAGTCCGATCTCCCCGAAGTAGTCGCCTGACCCGAGCTGGGCGACGACACGGGTGGAACCGTCTTCTGCGACGCTCACATGCACCTCGCCGTCGACGACGGCGAACAGGTCGTCGGGCTGCTCCCCTTGCCGGATGAGGACGGCGCCCGGCGACACCTGCTCCTCGGTCGCGCTCGCCGCCAGCGCTTCGAGCTGCGCCGTTGTGGCTCCCTCGAAGATGCCGAGCTGTTCGAGGAGTTGAACCCTTGGCGCGAGCTCCGACGCCCGCGCAGCGGCGCGAGCGTCGAGCCGCCGAGCCATCGGCAGCGTCCCGACGGTAAGCGCGAGCAACACGCCACCCGCGAGCGCCGTTGCGATGCCGAGGCCGAAGACGTCGATCGAGACCGGGGCCACGAGCGAACCCAGCGCGGTGCCCGCCACGGTGGTGGCGCCGAGGATGCCGAAGACGCTGCCGATGCGCTCCTCCGGCACGACCCGCTGTAACGTCGTCGTCGAGACGACATCGGCGATGATCACGGCGGCGCCTTCCACGGTCAACAGCAGGTACGCCACGATCGGCGCGTGCACGACCGACAGCATCGTGAGCGGGACGCCAGCGATCATCACCGAGATCGCGAGGATGCGCGCCGTGTGGCTCCGTGAAGCGAGCTTGCCGGCGGCCGCCGTCGCCAGGATGCCACCGATGCCCGGTGCCGCGAACAGCAGTCCGGTCGCGTCGAGACTCATCCCGAGGAAGTCCTCCGTGATGGGGCCGAACAGCACGATCTCCTGTCCGAACGTGAAGCCGAACGCGACCGAGAGCCCGACCAGCAGCATGGCCTCGCGCGACGTCCTGATCGCGCGAGCGCCGGCCACCATGCGCGATCGCAAGGTCGACTCCACCTCGACCTCGCCGACCTTGCCTCGCACTCCCATCCGGGTAACCAGGAATGCCGAGACGACGAACGTGAGTCCGTTCGCCGCGAACGCAACCGGAGGGTCGCCCAACAGCAGCAGCACCGCCGAGAGCGCCGGTCCGAACGCCAGCGCGAAGTTGTCGATCGTGCCCGAGAGCGCGTTCGCCGCGGCGAGGTCATCCTCGGTTACGACCGACGGCGTGATCGCGGTGACCGCGGGGTAGTACGGCGCAGAGAACGAGTTGTTGACGAACGTGATGACGATCACGGTGACGACCGCCGTCGTCGAATCCGACAGCGCGACAACCGTGAGCACTCCCATGAGCGCTGCTCGCGCGAGGTCCGAGACGATCATGACCATGCGTCGGTCGAAGCGGTCGGCGATCGCTCCGCCGATCGGACCGAACAGGATGTAGGGGAGCAGCCGCACGACCGCTGCGACACCGATCCACGATGTCGATCCGGTGGCCTCGAAGATGTAGATGATGCTCGCGGCCGCGTACAGCCAGTTGCCCGTCTCCGAGATCGCGAGCCCGCTCAGCAGGAACCGGTAGTCGCGGTGGGAGAGCGCGGCGCGGAACATGCCCCCTCCCGCCCGTTGGCTCATCCGGCAGGTTATGCCCCCACCCGAACCACGGTGTCAAGCCAGGCCTTTACAGGCGCGGTTGCACCGGCATAGGGTGTCGCAACAGAGCATCCCGCTGAGGGCAAACTTCCCCTCCCTCACGAAGTGCCCGCGGGAAGGAGCATCAACATGAGGCGAGCCCTCGCCTTCCTCGCCGCGGCAACGGTCGCCATGTCCGTGGGTGTGCCGGCGTCGGCCGACCACGGCGGCGCCGCCGCCCAGAAGCTGTATCCCCCCGACGCCGAGCCGTTCGGGTGGAGCTACGCCGAGTGGCACGGCGCCTATCAGGTTTGGTTCAACGAGATCCCGGTGTCGCAGAACCCCGGCGTGCACCCCGACAGCCCGTTGAACTGTGCGGAGCGGCGCAACGGCAAGGTCGTCTTCCTGGGCCCATCGGGAGCGGACTGCACAGTCTCCGATGAAGCTGCGCTCGTCGTCACTCCCGCCTTCGGCTTCTGGGAATGCTCGACAGCCGAGGGACATGGCGAGACGTGGGCGGAGCTGCGTGCCTGCGCCAAGAACAACTTCGCGCGAGACCTCGATCCGGACCTCTACCACCAGAACGTCTACATCGATGGGAAGCGGTTGCTGCACCAACGAGATTGGGTGACGCACACGACGCCCGGGGAGATCATCGACTTCCCGAACAACAACATCTGGGGTGCCGAGCCGGGGCCGAGCAGGTCCGTGACGAAGGGGTTCCTGTTCATCCTGCGGCCCCTGAGCCCGGGGAGCCACCGCATCGTCATCGAGACACAGGCCGACGTCATCGGCGACGAGACCTTCCGTTGGGTCTGGAGGCTCCACGTCGTCGACGACGACTGAGATCCGAGCCGGGTGCGTCGTTCGCGGCCCCTCAGC
>DASVGA010000255.1:0-5271 GCA_036379795.1 Actinomycetota bacterium
GCTGACGATGTCGAGGGCGCCGACGTGGTCGTGCTCGGCGGCGGTTGCGAGCGGTTCGGCTACGACGCCATGAACCGCGTGTTCCGCAAGATCGACGAGGGCGCGGCATTCGTCGCGATGCACCGGAACCTGTACTGGCGCACGAGCGAAGGGCTGCAGCTCGACGGCGGTGCGTTCGTCGCGGCCCTCGAGGCGGCAACCGGCGTCTCGCCGGTCGTGTGCGGCAAGCCCTCGGCGGTCTACTTCGCGGGCGTGCTCAAGGGCCTGGGCACGACGGCCGACCGGGCCGCGATGGTGGGCGACGATGTCGTGAACGACGTCGAGGGGGCTCAGGCAGCGGGGCTCGCCGGGGTGCTGGTCCGCACCGGGAAGTTCCGGTCGGCCGACCTCGAGCGCGCCTCTCCCGACATGGTCGTGGACTCGATCACCGACGTTCCCGCGCTCCTCGGCATCGAGAGCTGACGAACCGTGTCGGATCGCGACGAGGCCCCAGAGATCTTCTCGGGCATCGCCCCGCAGTACTCCTGGGCGGGGGCGGTCATGTCGCTCGGTCAGGACATGCGGTGGCGCCGCTTCATGGTCTCGAAGCTCGGTGCGGTGCCGGGTTCCCTCGTCCTGGACCTAGCGGCCGGCACGGGGCTGGTCTCGCGCGAGCTCGCAGCGCGCAGGCGGGTGCGTGTGGTCGCGCTCGACCCTTCCGAGGCGATGCTCCGGGCAGGCCTGCCCGCCAACGAGATGGCCGGGCTCTCCGAGCGGATCAGACCGGTGCTCGGGCGGGCCGAGACGCTTCCGTTCGCCGACGAGGCGTTCGACGCCGTCACGTTCACCTACCTCGTGCGCTACCTCGACGACCCGGCGGCGACGATGCGTGAGATCGCCCGGGTCGTGCGGCCCGGTGGGGCCGTCGGTTCGCTCGAGTTCCACGAGCCGCAGCGTCCGCTTCCGCACGTCGGCTGGTACGCGTACACGCGCGGGGTGCTCCCGGTCGTCGGCGCCCTCGTCTCGTCGCACTGGCGCCGCACCGGAGCGTTCCTGGGGCCGAGCATCACGCGGCTCGAGCGGCGAGCGCCGCTTCCGGAGCAGGTTCGCTGGTGGCAGGAAGCGGGCATCCGGCATGTGCGCTCTCGCGAGCTGACGTTCGGTGCTGCGGTGGTGATGTGGGGCGTGAAGGAAGGCCGCCGTGGGTCCTAGTCGCGGGGACCGTCCGGCGTTCTACGCGCTCGCACCCGGGTCGTGGCGCGATTGGTGGACCCTGCTGCACCCTCCGTACACGGTCTGGCACCTGTCGTACGTGGTGATCGGCGCCTCGCTCACGCCCGACGTGAACGTGCGGTGGCTGGGGGAGACGCTGCTCGCGTTCTTCCTCGCGATGGGGCTCGCGGCCCATGCGCTCGACGAGCTGCACTCGCGTCCGCTCGCTACGAGGATCTCTCGCGGGGTGCTCGTGGGCGTCGCGGTGATCGGCCTGGCGGGCGCGGTGGCGCTCGGCATCGACGGCATGATCCAGGTCTCGCCGTGGCTGGCTGCGTTCGTCGTCGCGGGCGCGTTCCTGGTGGTCGCGTACAACCTCGAGCTGTTCGGGGGTGCGTTCCACTCGGACCTGTGGTTCGCGCTCGCGTGGGGCGCGTTCCCGGTGCTCACGGCCTCGTTCGCGCAGACGGCGAGGCTCGGCGTGCCGGCGTTCGTTGCAGCCATGGCGTGTGCGGTGCTGAGCGCGGCGCAACGCGTGCTCTCCACGCCGGTAAGGCGACTGCGCAGACACGTCGTGGCCGTGCACGGTGAGCTGACCTTCGATGACGGCGCTCGGGAACCGATCGATGCCGGTGCGTTGCGGGCGGCTCCCGAACTCGCGCTCCGGTTGCTCTCGATCGCCGTGCCGCTCGTGGCGCTCGCCCTGTTCCTCTCCTCCCTGACGAGCGAGTGAGACATATCTATGCCTAAGGAGTATGCTTTCATGCATGCGCACCACGATCCGACTCGATGATGCCCTCCTGGCTGAGGCAAAGGCTCATGCAGCGAAGACGGGTCGCACCCTGACCGCGTTGATCGAAGACGCGTTGCGTGCGTCGCTCGCGGTGAAGGCGGAGTTGCCCGGCACCGATGGCTGGACGTCGCTTCCCACGGTGGGCGGCACAGGTCTTCGTCCCGGTGTCGATCTGGATTCAGCGTCAGACCTGCTCGACATCATGGAGCGGGATGATCCTCGCTGACGTCAATGTGCTCATCTACGCCCACAGGCGCGATGCCGTCGACCACGAACGCTACCGCGACTGGCTTGAGGGTTCGATCAACGCACGTTCGGCCTTCGGGGTCTCCGAGCTCGTGCTCGCAAGCTTCCTTCGTGTCGTGACCCATCCCCGGATCTTCGATCGGCCGACGGGTATGGAGGAGGCGCTCACATTCGTGGAGGTGCTCCGCTCCAGACCGAACTCGGTGAAGATCGCGCCGGGTCCCCGACACTGGCCGATCTTCGCCGAGCTCTGTGCGCGGGCCGGTGTGAAGGGGAACCTTGTGCCGGACGCGTACCTGGCTGCCCTCGCGATCGAGAGCGGTTGCGAGTGGATCACGAACGACCGTGACTACGCGCGGTTCCCCGGTCTCACGTGGCGACACCCGCTCGACTGACGCATGCTGCGAGCAAGCATGTCGAGACTTGAAGCGTACGGATGAGGTCGCCGTCGTGAGACAGATCGACCAGGCGCTCTCGGTTCGCGACGGACGGCTCTTCATCGAGGAGGTGGCGTGTGACGACCTTGCGAGCCGCTTCGGCACCCCGATCTACGTCGTCTCCGAGGATCAGCTGAGACGGAACGCGCGGTCGTTCCATGCCGCGTTCGACGGTCGCTGGCACGAGGGGCCGGTCAGGGTGCTTCCGTCGCTCAAGGCGAACTACGTGCTCGCGCTCCGTCGCGTGCTCACGCAGGAGGGCATGGGCTGCGACACGTTCGGCCACGCCGAGCTGACGGCGGCTCTCGGCGCAGGCGTCCCTCCCGAGCTGATCTCGGTGAACGGGACCGGCAAGGGTGCCGCGCTGATCGACGACGCGGTCGGCGCGGGCACTCGCATCACGATCGACGCGGCGCGGGAGCTGCCGCTCGTCGAGGCAGCCGCCCGACGGCACGGCACGCGCACGACCGTCCGACTTCGGCTGCGTCCTGACCTGTCGATGCTCAGCGAGCCGACCGACTTCGACCCCGACGGCATGCCGACGTCGGAGGCCACCCGTTCGTACAAGGCCGGCATCCCGGCCGACGACATCGTCGAGCTGGGGCGGCGTGCGCTCGCGAGCGACGTCGTCGACCTCGCCGGCGTGCACGTGCACCTTCCGAGACATCGGGCCGAGACCGGCATCTACGCGACGATGATCGGCGCGTTCGTCGATCTCGTCGCGAGCCTCTCCGAGGCCTGGGGCGGATGGCGGCCGCGCGAGATCGACCTGGGCGGCGGGTTCGCGGTGCCGCGCGATCCGACCGGACGCCTGCTGCTCAGGCTGGCCGGGCGTCCGACGCGTCAGGCGCCCTCGATCGATCAGTACGCCGAGGTCGTCACGACGGCGCTCCGGGAGGGGCTCGCCCGCCACGGCATGCCGGCCGACGGGGTCGCGCTCGAGGTCGAGCCCGGTCGCGCGCTCTACGCCGACGCCGGCATCCATCTCGCGAGCGTGGTGAACACCAAGCGGGAGACGCACCCGGTCGCGTGGCGCTGGGTCGAGACCGACACCACCGAGATGTTCCTGCCCGACTCCCTGATCGAGCACAACCGATGGACGGTCGTGCCCGCGTCGCGCGCCGACGACCCGCCGGCCGGCGAGGCCGACGTGGTCGGCATCAGCTGTGGATTCGACCTCATGGTGCCGTCGGTGGCCTTGCCCGAGATGCGCGACGGTGAGACCCTTGCGTTCCTCGACACGGGCGCCTACCAGGACGCGAGCGCGACGAACTTCAACGCGCTGCCGCGGCCGGCGACGGTGCTCGTGCACGGGGGCGAGGCCGAGATCGTGAAGCGCGCCGAGACCGTGCACGACGTCTTCGCCCGCGACGTGGTGCCCGAGCGACTGAAGGAGGAACGATGACCCGGCCGGTGCTCGACCACGTCTCGGTGACGGTGCGTGACATCGAGGCGTCGCTCGCCTTCTACGTCGACCTGCTCGGGCTTCCGCTCATCGCACGTGGGGTCTCCGACGACGCCGAGCTCGCCGAGATCATGGGGCGACGCGACGTGAGCATCCGGTGGGCAGACATCGAGGTCGGCGAGGCCCTCGTGCTGGAGCTCGTCGAGTTCGTGAACCCCGTCGGCACGCCCGTCACGAAGTCGCTCTGGGATCCGGGCGCGACCCACATCGGCATGCAGGTCGCCGACATCGACGCCGTGCACGAGCGACTGCGCGAGGCCGGCGTGCAGCTCGTGTCGAAGCCCGTGCGGCTGACGGAACAGGGCGACTGGTACGGCGTGCAGGTGCACTACGCGATCGACCCCGACGGCACGTGGATCGAGCTCGTTCAGCGCCCCGATCGTGTCGAGGTGATCGGGGTCGGTCAGCCGGCCACGATCGCCAGCACCTCGTCGGCGTAGCGATCGAGCTTGGTCGGGCCGATGCCCGGCACCGCGGCCAGGTCGGCCCAGTCCCTCGGTTTGCGCTCGGCGATCTCGGCGAGGGTCGCATCGTGGAAGACCACGTAGGCGGGCACGCCGTCGGCCGAGGCGCGGCCGCGCCGCCACTCCCGCAACCGGTCGAACAGGGGAGCGTTGGCGGCGCCGACGGACGTCGGTGCCCGGCGGGCGCCGCGCGCCGCCCCCATCCCCCGGTCAGGGGCGGGCTCTGCTTCGACGCCGACCTCCCCCAGGAACGGGCTCGGGGCCGATCGCGGCTCGCGCGGCCACGACAGGAAAAGGTGTTCGCGCGCGCGCGTGATGCCCACGTACAGCAGGCGGCGTTCCTCGTCGGGGTCGGCCTCGCTCTTGCGCGCTCGGAACGGGAGCTCTCCGTCGAGGAGCCGGGGCAGGAAGACCGCGTCGAACTCGAGCCCCTTGGCTCGGTGGTAGGTCATGAGCTGCACGCCCCGGCCCTCGCGCTCGGCGGCGAAGCGGTGTTCGAGCTCCGTGAGGAAGCCGGCGACGGTCGCGTCGTCTCCGGCGGCGTTCGCGTACTCGGTCGCGAGCGCGCGCAGCCGGCCGAGGTCGGCCTGGCGGGTGGCCTCTTCCTCGCCCGCATCGTCGCCGAGCCCATCGGGGGCGTAGCCGATCGCGTCGGTCACGGCGGCGACGGCCTGC
>DASVGA010000256.1:0-2888 GCA_036379795.1 Actinomycetota bacterium
TCGAGCGTCTCGCGGTTGTACCGCTTCCCCTTGCAGACCTCGCACGTGACGTACACGTCGGGCAGGAAATGCATCTCGATCTTGATCTGCCCGTCGCCGGCGCAGTGCTCGCACCGCCCGCCCCGCACGTTGAACGAGAAGCGACCGGGTTGGTAGCCGCGGAGCTTCGCCTCGGGCACCTGCGCGAAGAGCTTGCGCACGTGGTCGAAGACCCCGGTATAGGTGGCGGGGTTCGACCGGGGCGTGCGGCCGATCGGCGACTGGTCGATGTCGACGATCTTGTCGACCTGTTCCCAACCGTGCAGTTTCTTGTGCCTCCCCGGCTGCAGGCGTGAGCGGTAGACCTTCTGCATCAGCGCTCGCAGCAGCACGTCCTGCACGAGGGTGGACTTGCCCGAGCCGCTCACACCGGTCACACAGACGAAGAGGCCGAGCGGCACGTCGACGGTCACGTTCCGAAGGTTGTGTTCGCGGACGCCTTCGAGTCGCAACCGGCGTGTGCTCGGTCGGCGCCGGACCTCGGGGGTCGGGATCTGGCGCTTGCCCGACAGGAAGGCTCCGGTGATCGACTCGTCGCACTCGAGCAGGCCTTTGAGGTCGCCCGAGTAGACGATCTCGCCGCCGTGCTCCCCCGCGAGCGGCCCGATGTCGACGATGTGGTCGGCCTCGAGGATCGTGGCCTCGTCGTGTTCGACCACGACGAGCGTGTTGCCCAGATCGCGCAGCCGCACCAGCGTGTCGATCAGGCGCTTGTTGTCGCGCTGGTGCAGCCCGATCGATGGCTCGTCGAGGATGTAGAGCACCCCGACGAGGCCCGAGCCGATCTGCGTGGCGAGCCGGATGCGCTGGGCCTCGCCGCCGGCGAGCGTGCCCGCAGGTCTCGACAGCGACAGGTAGTCGAGCCCCACGTCGACGAGGAAGCGCAGCCGCTCCCGGATCTCCTTGAGCAGGCGCTCGGCGATCATCAGCTCACGCTCGCTGAGGTCGATCGTTTCGACGAAGGCCAGCGTGTCGCGGATCGACCGGTCGGTAAGCTCGGCGATGTTCAGCCCTGCGACCGTCACCGCGAGCGTCTCGGGGCGGAGCCTCGCTCCCTTGCACGCCCTGCACGGGATCTCGCGCATGAACTGCTCGAGCTTGTCGCGCTGAGCCTCGGAGTCGGTCTCACGATGCCGCCGCTCGACGTTGGTGACGACCCCCTCGTAGGTCGTCCAGTACGAACGCTGGCGGCCGTACCGGTTCTTGTAGCGCACATGGATCTGCTCGTCGCTGCCGTAGAGCAGCACGTCGCGCTGTGCCTTCGGAAGTCGCCGGAACGGCGTGTCGAGATCGATGCCGTGCGCCTCGGCCACCGACTCGATCACCCGGTTCCAGTACTCGAGCGTGGCGCTGGCCCACGGCGCGAGCGCCCCCTCGGCCACCGAGAGGTCGGTGTCGGGCACGACGAGCTCGGGGTCGACCTCGAGCCGGGTGCCGAGCCCGTCGCACGTCGGGCACGCGCCGTACGGCGAGTTGAACGAGAAGTTCCGAGGCGCCATCTCGTCGAACGAGAGTCCGCAGTGGGTGCACGCGAGGGACTGCGAGAAGCTCTGGATCTCCTCGGCGCCGTCGTGGGTCTGAACGGCGATCGACGCGATGCCCTCGGCCAGCTCGAGCGCCGTCTCGATCGAGTCGGCGACCCGCCGGCGGATGTCGGACCGGGCGACGAGCCGGTCGACGACCACCTCGATCGTGTGCTTGTAGGTCTTCGGAAGCCGGATCGGCTCGGAGAGCTCCCGCACCTCGCCATCGATGCGCGCCCTCGGGAACCCCTTGCGCGCCAGGTCGTCGAGGAGCTTCCCGTACTCCCCTTTGCGGCCGCGCACGACGGGCGCGAGCACCTGGAAGCGGGTGCCTTCCGGCAGCTCGAGCACCTGGTCGACGATCTGGTCGGGGGTCTGACGTCCGATCGGGCGGCCGCAGTTGTAGCAGTGCGGATGTCCGACCCGAGCGAAGAGCACCCGCAGGTAGTCGTAGACCTCGGTGATGGTGCCCACGGTCGAGCGAGGGTTCCGCGACGTGGACTTCTGATCGATCGAGATCGCCGGCGAGAGTCCCTCGATGAAGTCGACGTCGGGCTTCTCCATCTGCCCGAGGAACTGACGCGCGTACGACGACAACGACTCCACGTAGCGGCGCTGGCCCTCGGCGTAGATCGTGTCGAAGGCGAGCGAAGACTTTCCGGAGCCGGACAACCCCGTGAACACGATCAAGCGGTCACGGGGGAGCTCGAGCGTGACGTTCTTGAGGTTGTGCTCACGGGCGCCGTGGATGACGAGGCTGTCGGTGCCCATACGTCGACCAAGTGTAGTGGCGCCTCGCGACATGCCCGGCGCGCCTCTATCCTCGCCCGATGGAACGCGACCTGCGTGAGACGCAGCTGTACAAGGACGTCGAGGCCTTCTTCCGGTCGGTGCTCGAGCCGGGGTTCGGGACGGCCGTGCCGGCCGGAGACCCCTCGCCTTCCCCCGACGGACGATGGCTGGCATTCCGGGGTGAGCGGCTCGACCGGCTGGATGGTCATGCGCTCGGCCGCATCTGCCTCGTCGGCGCCGACGGCTCGGATCTGCGCCAGATCACCGACGGACCGAACGACGACGCCGAGCCGAGATGGTCACCCGATGGGGCGCGGCTGAGTTTCCGGTCGGATCGCGAGACCAAGGGGCGCCACCAGGTCTACCTGCTCGACACGAGCATGCCCGCCGAGGCCAGGAAGCTCACCTCGCTCCCGGGAGTCGTCGAGTGGCACCGGTGGTCCGCCGACGGTCAGCGCATGCTCGTGGGCCTCGCCGGCACGTCGGCGGAGCAAGCCGACGCGCTGGGCTCCGGCACGCTCGGTGGTGAGCAGG
>DASVGA010000257.1:0-10518 GCA_036379795.1 Actinomycetota bacterium
CCGGCACCGCGACCACGGTCGGGATGTGTCGGGTGAGCGATGCGACGGCGTCGGTGAGGGCGCCGGCGCCGTTCTCCTTCCAGGTCGGGAAGACGAGCACCACCGTCTCGACCCCGCGCAACGAGGCCTCGATGCCCGAAGCGAGCTCGGGCAGACCGGGGCATGGCGACGGAGCGAGCACCGCGAGCCGCTCCAGCAACGCTCGCTCGTCCGCTCGCACGAGCACGCCCTCATCGGCGCCGCTCGCCCATACGCCGTCGGCCGGCGCTGCGTCGTCGGGTTCGGCTCCGGCCGTGACGAGTCGCGCGCCGTGGCCGTGGGCACGCGTGGCGAGCGCGATCGAGGCGGCCGCCGAGCAGGCACGGTCGAGCGGCGTGAGCGGGTGGTCGCCCGTCGGCGGTGCGTCACGGGACGCGTCGACCACGATCGCGAGCTTGCGCGTCTGCTCCTGCTCGAGCTCACGCACCATGACGGCGCCGGTGCGCGCGGTCGAGGCCCAGTGCACGTGGCGCATGCTGTCGCCGGGGCGATACTCGCGGATGCTCAGGAACTCCGGCCCCTGCCCGCGCCTGGGTGCCGCGGGCAGGGCCTCCTCGGTCGTCGCGGCCGGGCGCACGAACGGCAGGTCGCCCAGCGGCTCCACCACCGGCAGCACGAGCGTCGCCGGAGCCTGCACGCGCACCGTGCGCCGGCGCTCCGCCACCCCGAAGGGGGCGCTCGACCGCACGGTCACCGGCTCGCTCTCGTGCACGCCACGACGGTGCGCGACCCGCATCGTGGACACCTCGACCTGCTCCCCCGCCGCCACAGAGCCCACCCAGAGCTCGGCGCCCTCGAGGAGCGGATCGTGCACGATCAGACCGCGACGCATGCCTCGTCGGGCACCGTGCACCGTCACGTCGACGAGCGCCTCCTCGCCTTGGTGGATCTCAGCCGGGGCGCGGCGATCGACCGCGACGCCGCGGGTCGAGCGCGCAGGCATCACGAGGCCCGTCAGCACCGTTCCGAGCAGGATGGCGGCGAGCACGAAGAGCCATCCGGCCTGCACGTTCGTGCCGAGGAAGAAGAGCACACCGGCGCCGAGCAGCAGGCCCAACGCCCGCTTGCGCAGGCGCATGCCTCAGCTCCGCGCGCGACCGGGCTCGGGCCCAGCGCTCGTGTGCAGCGGCACCGGGGTCTCGTCGAGCACGCGGCCGACGATGCGGCGCCCGACCTCGGCTCCCGCCCGCGCCTGCCTCGGCACGATGCGGTGCGCGAGCACCGCCATCGCCAGCGCCTTCACGTCGTCGGGGAGCACGTGGTCACGTGAGCACGCGGCGGCGCGCGCCTGGGCGCATCGCGTCAGCGCGACCGTCGATCGCGGCGAGGCCCCCAGCGCCGACTCGGGCGCCTCGCGCGTCGCTGCGACGAGCGCCACCACGTAGTCGATGATCGCGTCGTCGACGTGCACGCTGCGCACGGCTCGTTGCGCGGTGAGCACCTCGTCGGGGGTCAGCACCGGGACCAGGTCGAGCATCGGATGCTCGAGCAGCTGGCGCCGAACGATGTCGCCCGCCGTGGCGCCCTGGGGGTAGGTCACCTGCACGGTCATCGCGAACCGGTCGAGCTGGCCTTCGGGCAGCGGATACGTGCCGTGGTGTTCGACCGGATTCTCGGTCGCGATCACCACGTACGGCGCCGGAAGCGGGTAGGTCGTGCCCTCGACCGTGACCTGACGCTCCTCCATCGGCTCGAGCAGCGCCGACTGCGTTCGAGGCGTCGTTCGATTGATCTCGTCGACCAGCACCACGTTGCCGAAGATGGGCCCCGGCACGAAGCGGAACTCGCCGTGCTGCTGGTCGTAGACGCTGATGCCGGTCAGGTCGCTCGGCAGCAGGTCGGGGGTCGCCTGGATGCGGCTGAACTCGCCCCCGATCGATCGGGCGAGCGCGCGGGCGAGCGTGGTCTTGCCGACGCCGGGCACGCCCTCGAGCAGCAGGTTGCCGTCGGCGAGCAGACAGATGACCGCGGTCTCCACGGCCTCGGTGTTGCCGGCGATCACCAGCTCGACGTTGTCGACGAGACGACGGAAGAGATCGCTCGTGCCCGCCGTCGCCGACGGAGCGGGCGAAGGGTCGATCATCATGGAAGCTTCGACCTGGCGCCCTATCCGCTTGAGCGGAGTCGCCCTACCGGGCGCCCGCGCGGCGCTTCGCGAGCGCGGCGAGGGTCTCCATGACCACGCGATGCGCGAGGATCGCGGTCACCTCCGCGTGGTCGTACGGAGGCGAGACCTCGACCACGTCCATGCCGACGAGGTCGACCTGTCCCACGATCTGGCGCACCGCCCGCAGCAACTCGCGCGCGAGCATGCCGCCGGACTCCGGCGTGCCGGTTCCCGGCGCCATGCCCGGGTCGACGACGTCGATGTCGACCGACAGGTAGATGCAGTCGGGCCCATCGAGCGCCTCGGTGATCGCATCGGCGATCACCGCATCGGCTCCGCGATCCTCGATCTCGACCATGGTGTGCCATCGGAAGCCCTGTTCACGCATCCACCCGAAGGTCTCGGTATCCGGCCAGTAGCCACGCAGCCCGACCTGCACGAAGTTGGGGCCCGCGATCCAGCCTTCCTCGATCAGGCGCCGCATCGGCTGTCCGTGTGCGTACAGGTTCCCCCACTGATCGGCACCGGTGTCGGCGTGCGCGTCGAAGTGCACGACGCCGACCGTGCGCGGCCACAGGTGCCGGGCGACCGCCGCCGCGCTCGGATACGTGACCGAGTGATCGCCGCCCAGCACGATCGGGATCGGTCCGGCCTCGGCGACGCGGTACACCTTCTCGTGGATGACCCGCAGCGCCCGTTCGGGTCTCGTCGGCACGATCGGCGCGTCGCCCGTATCGACGACCCGCAGATCGGCGTACGGCTCGATATCGAGCTGGATCGACCAGGCGGAGTCGCTGCTCCACGCCGTCGGCGCCATGCGGATCGCCCTCGGCCCGAACCGTGCGCCCGGCCTCGACGAGACCCCTTCATCGAACGGCGCGCCGACGATCGCCACATCGGCTCGGGCCGAGCGCAGCGAGTCGTCGTCGGTCGCCCAGGGGAGCTTCTCGAACGAGCCTCGCCAGTCCGAGTAGTACGGGAGGTCGGTGGTTACGAACTCGGCGAGCTCGTCGTCGCCGCGGAGCTCGGAATGTTCCAGCCGGAAGTCGGGCGGGTCGTTCATCGGCGAAGCTTCCCACACACGATCGCCACACAGCTCCATCGAACCGCCGTTCCGCCGCGCGCACGTCGCGGCTAGGCTTCCCCGTCGTGGAACCCGTCTCCCGCGGCGCCCGCCGTCGCCGTCTGCTGCTCATCGCACTCTCGATCGCCGTGCCTTGGCTGTGGTTCGCCGTCCGCGACAATGGTGGGCTCGTCGACACCGTGGCCGTGGGGCTGCCGCTGATCGGCGTGGCGTCGGTGCTCGCGGGCGCGGTCGTCGCCGCGATCATGCGCATGATGTGGCCGCTCACCGGGGGGGTGTCGATCTTCGCCGTGTGCGTCGTCGCGGTGGTCGCGCCCAGGCTTCCCCGGGATCTGCCCATGCCCGAGCGAGCCATCCGGGTGGTCGCCGCGAACGTGTGGGACGAGAACCCGACACCCGAGGCCGTGCCCGACTCGATGCTCGGTCGACGTGCCGACGTGGTCGTCGCCGTCGAGATGCCCGATGACGCGTTCTACGAGGCCATGACCCGGGAGGCCGCGGCTCGGGGCCTCGATGCCACGTGGGAACAGAACCGGCAGGCGGTGTGGTCTCGCTTCCCGCTCCAAGCGCTCGACGAGCTGGGGCTCCCCGAGGCGAGGGTGATGCGGGTCGGGGTCGACGTGCCGGATGCACCGTTCGTGCTGTACGTGGTGCACGGCCTGAACCCGTTCAGAGAGACGAGCTTCGAGGACCAGCTCGCCTTCACCGACGCGCTGCTCACCGCCGTCGACACCGAGCGACGACCGGTGGTGCTGGCCGGCGATCTCAACACGAGCGACCGAGTGACCAGCTATCGGGAGCTGGATACGGCGCTCATCGATGCCATGCGGGCCGGCGCGCCCGGCGTCACGACCTATCTCCGCAGCTGGTGGCCCGCGCTGATGCTGCGCATCGACCACGTGTTCGTCACGCCCTCGTGGTGCGCGGCGAACCCTCGCACCTTCACGCCGGCGGGCTCGGATCACCTCGGCGTCGACGTCGCCGTCGGGCCGTGCGCCTGAGGGGGCTGCAGGTGTCCATTGCGTTGACCGGACTTCAGGAGCCGGTCTAGTGTTCGCGAGACAACGAGCCGACTCGTCAGCCGAGTCCATCTCCTTAGGGGGCGCAGCGAATGGATTGGAAACGCTTCGACCGCGCACGTCGCTCAGTCGGTCCGATCGAGCTGGACCTGATCGAGTCCTACGCTCAGGGCAAGATCTCGCGCCGGACCTTCCTGCACCGAGGCGCCATCGTCGGCCTGTCCGCGCCGTTCCTCGCGACGATCCTCGCTGCCTGCGGCAGCGACGAGCCGGGTGGCCAGACCGACGGTCAGACAGGTGGCGGCACCCCGAGAAAGGGCGGCACCATCAAGGTCGCGAACCAGAAGCCCGTCTCGACCGACCCGGTCGCGATGCAGGACCTACCCGGGTACGGCATCGTCGCCCAGTGCTTCGAGTTCCTCGCCACGCTCGGCCCCGACGGCGACATCGCCCCGGGTCTCGCCGAGTCGTGGGAGCCCAACGACGACGGAAGCGTCTGGACCTTCCAGCTGCGCCAGGGGGTCAAGTGGCAGGACGGCTCCGACTTCACGTCGGCAGACGTGGCCGCCACCATGGACCGCCTGGCCGAGGCCGGCAACTCCGGCCTCCAGGGCGTGCTCGAGAAGGGAGGGGTCGACGCCTCGGACCCCGCCGTCGCGGTCTTCAACCTGACGGGCCCGAACGGAAACCTCCCCTACCTGGTGTCGTTGTACAACGCCCAGACGCCCATCACGCCGGTCGACTACGAGACCGGCACGACGCTGCAGGACTCCCCGAACGGCACCGGCCCCTGGATCCTCGACCAGTTCGACGCCAACACCGGCTGCACGTTCTCCCGCAATCCCGACTATTGGGGCGAGGCGCCGCTCCTCGACGCCCAGGAGATGACCTTCTTCGACGACCCCGGCACGATGATCACGGCCATCCAGGGGGGCCAGGCCGACGCGATCGTGCAGTTCCCCGCGATCGCGGGGGCAGCGCTGCTGAACGATCCGAACTTCACGGTGCTCGACGTGCAGGCTGCCACGCATCAGCAGGTCTGGATGCGGTGCGACACCGGCCAGTTCGCCGACCCGCGCGTTCGTCAGGCGCTCGCGATGACGTTCGATCGTGAAGGCATGGTGCAGACCCTGTTCAACGGTCGCGGCGTGATCGGCAACGATCACGTCATCGCACCGTTCTTCCCGTACTTCGACGACTCGGTGCCCCAGCGCACCAAGGACGACGAGGGTGCTCGCCAGCTGCTCTCCGCCGCAGGGTTCGCGGACGGGCTCAAGGCGACCCTGCAGGCCGTCAAGTTCCAGGAGATCCCCGACTTCGCTGCCTTGATCCAGGCGGGTGCACGAGCGGCCGGGTTCGAGCTCGAGCTCGCCGTCGAGCCGGTCGACACGTTCTACGGCACACAGTGGTGTCCCCCGAAGCCAGCCGACCCACCGTGTTCCGGCGCGGCCGAGCTCGGCATCGTGAACTACGGACACCGGCCGACACCCGACGTGTACCTCAACGCCGCGCTCTCGACAGGCGGGGTGTGGAACTCGTCCCAGTACTCGTCCTCCGAGTTCGACGCGGCCTTCAAAGGCTTCCAGTCGTCGATCGGTGTCGAGGAACAGACCGTCGCGGCAGGGCAACTCGAGACCATCCTGAACGAAGACGTGCCGGTCGGCGTGGCCTACTTCTACAACTACCTGGCCGGTCACTCGAGCAAGCTGACCGGCGTGCAGGTCTCGGCGCTCGGGCAGATGTACGTGGACAAGGCGGGCTTCACCGAGTGAACGGCGTCGAGGCGGCAGCCTTGAAGCTCCGCCGCCTCGACCTCGATGCCCCTCGTGGAGGCGGGGGCTCGCGGTGACCCGCTACATCCTGCGTCGCGTCGCGCTCTCCCTCGTCACGCTCTACCTGCTCGCCACGATGGTGTTCATCATCGTGAACGTGCTGCCCGACGATCCGGGACGCCGCATCGCGGGTCCGTTCGCGCCGCAGGAGATCGTGGACTCGCTCAACGAGCGGCTCGGGGTGAACGATCCGCTGCTCGATCAATACGCGCGACTGCTCAGGAACGTGGTCACCTTCGACTTCGGCGAGTCGTTCAAGTTCGGCCAGCCGGTGAAGGAGGTCATGCTCCCTGCCCTGGGTCGGTCGGCCAAGCTCGTCGTCCTCGGCTTCGTGCTCACGGTTCCGATCAGCATCGCGGCGGGCATCTTCGCGGCGCGACGGCGCAACAGCTTCGCCGACCGGTCGGTGGTGACGCTCGGCCTCGCGAGCTCCTCGATCCCCGAGTTCGTCTCGGGGGTGACCCTGCAGTTCGTCATCGGGGTGCAGCTCGGGTGGCTTCCGGTGCTCGCGCTCGCGCCTTCGGATGCTGGGCTCATCGGAGAGCTGCGGTACCTGTTGCTTCCGGCGCTCGCGCTCGTGGCCGTCTACTTCGGCTACATCGCCCGCATCACGCGAGCCGGCACGATCATGGCCCTCGACTCGGACTACACACGCACCGCGGTGATGAAAGGCCTCAGCGGGCGACGGGTTCTCACCCGGCACGTGATGCGCAACGCCCTGCAACCGACGGTCGCGGTGATCGGCACCCAGATCGGCTACCTGTTCAGCGGTCTGATCGGCCTCGAGCTCATCTTCAACTATCCCGGTCTCGGGAGCCTGCTCGTGAACGCTGCCTCCGACAAGGACTTCCCGCTCCTGACGGCCGGCGTGATCCTGGTCGGCGTGATCTACATGCTCACCACGCTCACCGCGGATCTCATCATCGCGTGGATGAACCCGAGGAGCCGGTTGGCGGGCGATCGGGCATGAGCATCGAGTCGGTCGACCCCGTGATCGTCGGAGGGCCGGCGCCTGCCCCTCCGGTGTTCGACGCGCGTGGAGAGAAGCGCATCGCGCGCCGCGAACGGCTCCGGCTGCTCGTGCGCCGTCCCGGGTTCATCGTCGGCAGCGTGATCCTGCTGTTCTGGATCGTGTGCGCGGTGGGCGGCGACAACATCACCCCGCTCGATCCGATCAACGACTTCGACGTCTCCAACCAGCGCCCGAACGCCGATCATCTGTTCGGCACCGACCAACTCGGACGAGACGTCTTCTCCAGGGTCATGGCCGGCGCGCGCGACGTGCTCATCGCCGCCCCGATCGCGGCCGTGCTGAGCGTCGCGATGGGCTCGATGCTCGGCGTGATCATGGGTTACTACCGAGGGTGGGTCGACGAGGTGCTGAGCCGCATCATCGAGGCGCTGCTGTCGATCCCGGTCGTGCTCGTCGCCCTGTTGATCATCTCGGTGCTGGGGGCCTCGGCCATCATCGTGATCGGCACGGTCGCGGTGCTGTTCACACCGATCGTGGCGCGCACCGTGCGAGCGGCCACGCTCGCGGAGGCACAGCTCGACTACGTGACCGCCGCGCGTCTGCGTGGCGAGTCGGGGCTGTTCGTGATGACACGGGAGATCCTGCCCAACATCAGCGGCACGATCACCGTCGAGTTCACCGTGCGCGTCGGCTACGCCGTGTTCACTATCTCGACGCTGTCGTTCCTGGGAGCGGGGATCCAACCACCGTCGCCTGATTGGGGGCTCACCATCAGCGACACCTACCGCTTGATCCAGGCCGGCTTCTGGTGGCCGACGTTGTTCCCGGCCCTCGCGATCGCGAGCCTCGTGATCGCGACGAACCTCGTCGCGGATTCCATCGATACGGTGCGTTCGGCATGAGCGATCCCTCGACGCCTCACGACGAGCCCGGTGGAGAGCGAACGGGCGGCGTGGCGACCAGGCCCGACGCGCTCTCCGTCGAAGGCGTCGAGCTCGCCTACCTCGTGCGCGGCATCCCGCGAGAGGTGCTCCGCGGTGTCACCTTCCGCGTCGCGCCCGGCGAGGCGTACGGCCTCGTGGGCGAGTCGGGTTGCGGCAAGTCGACGACCGCCTTCGCCGCCCTTCGCTACCTGCCGACGAACGGACGGATCACGGCCGGGCGCATCCTGGTGGGTGGTCAAGACGTCACGCACATGTCCGATCGTGAGCTGCGCAACTTCCGCGCCCATGACGCCTCGATGGTCTACCAGGATCCCGGGGCGGCGCTCAACCCGACGCTGAAGATCGGCAGCCAGGTCGCGGAGGCCTTCACGACGCTCGGCCACGACAAGAAGGAAGCGCTCGACCGTGCGGTCGACGCGCTCCACCGAGTTCGGATCGCCGACCCCCTGCGGGTCATGCACCGATACCCGCATCAGCTCTCGGGCGGCATGCAGCAGCGCGTCGTCATCGCCATGGCGCTCGCCTGTGACCCGCAGCTGCTGGTGCTCGACGAGCCGACGACCGGTCTGGACGCGACCGTCGAAGCCGAGGTGCTCGACCTGGTTCGCGCGCTCCGTCACGAGACCAACGCCGCCATCCTGCTGATCGCGCACAACCTCGGCGTGATCCGCTCGATGTGCGACCGAGTCGGGGTGATGTATGCAGGCAAGATCGTCGAGGAGGGTGACGCGCTCGAGGTGTTCGAGGCCCCGAAGCACCCGTACACGATCGGCCTGCTGCAGTGCCTGCCGAGGCACGGCGCACGCAAGACCGAGCAAGCACTGTTCACGATCCCCGGCACGCTGCCGCAGATCGGCACCCCGCTGCCCACCTGCGTGTACGTCGACCGGTGCGCCTTGGCCGACGACCTCTGCCGCGACGAGGTGCCTCCGGTCGTCGAGCTCGAGCCCGGACACTGGACCCGCTGTCATCACGTCGACCGGCTCGCCCAGATGCCCGAGGCCTCGCCGCAGACCAAGTCACAGGAAGGCGAGCACGATCTCGCCGTCGAGCTGAACGCGGTGTCCAAGACGTTCCGCGTGCACGGCACCGACGTTCCCGCGCTCGTGAGCATCGATCTCGGACTGGTCGACGGCGAGACGCTCGGGCTGGTCGGAGAATCCGGTTCGGGCAAGTCCACCTTGGCCAAAGCGATGCTCGGCATCCACCCCCCAGACCCTGGGGGCGAGATCCTGCTGGACCACGTCGCGCTCGCCGACAAGGCGGGCGACCGACCGGCCGAAGCGATGCGGGCCATGCAGATGGTGTTCCAGAACCCGGACTCGGCGCTCAACCGGAGCTGGACGGTCCGCCGCATCCTCATGCGCGCGGTGATGAAGCTCACCGGAGCGAACAAGCGAACCGCCGAGGAACGCGTGCAACAGCTCACCGAGGGGCTCAGGCTGTCTCCCCGGCACCTCGACATGCGACCGCGTCAGCTCTCCGGCGGGCTCAAACAGCGCGTCGCCATCGCCCGCGCGTTCGCCGGCGACCCGCGCATCGTGATCTGCGACGAGCCGACCAGCGCCCTCGACGTCTCGGTGCAGGCGGCCATCCTGAACCTGCTCTCCGACCTGCAGTTCGACCGGTCCACCGGATACCTGTTCATCTCCCACGACCTGGGCGTCGTCCGGTACCTCGCCGATCGGATCGCGGTCATGTACCTCGGCCGCATCCAGGAGGTCGGGACGACCGACCAGGTCTTCAACGGTCCTCACCACCCGTACACGGAGGCGCTGCTCTCAGCGGTGCCGAGCGTCGACGGCGAACCCTCGGAGCGCATCCGACTCACGGGCGAGATCCCCAGCCCCGCCGACCCCCCATCGGGCTGTGTCTTCCACACCCGCTGTCACCGCTTCATGGAAGGGCTCTGCGACGTCGTCGAACCGCCGGTGATCGAGATCGAACCCGGCCACCTCAGTCGTTGCCATCTGCCGGCCGACCAGCTGGGCAGGGTCGAGGTCGGCACCGGCTGAGCCTGCGGTCGGGGGCTCACCCGAGGGGGTTCGGGAACGATGCGGATCGTGCTCGCGCAGGTCGACTCCGTGCTCGGAGACGTCGACGCGAACGTGCGGCGAGCCCGCGACATCCTCACGCACCAGGCCGCCGCCGGCGCGGACCTCGTCGTGTTCCCGGAGCTCTTCCTGTCTGGGTATTCGATCGGGTCGGTGCCACGCGACGTGGCGATGGAGATCGGCGACGAGCGCATCACCTCGCTCGCCGACGCGGCCGGCGACACGACCGCAGCGCTGATCGGCTTCACCGAGCGAGATCGCGCAGTTCATCTCTTGAACAGCGCGACGTTTCTCCAGGGCGGCGCGGTCGTGCATACGCACCGCAAGGTCCACCTCGCCTCCTACGACATCTGGGAGGAAGCCTCGCATTTCACTCCTGGCTCCTCTGTGCGCGCCTTCGACTCGAGCGTGGGGCGCGTGGCCACGCTCATCTGTTTCGACGTCTGGCACCCGGGCCTCGTGCTCG
>DASVGA010000258.1:0-5922 GCA_036379795.1 Actinomycetota bacterium
ACCAGGCCTAGGCTCGGCGCTCGATCGCTCACTGCGCGCGGCGTGTGTCGACGATGAACACGCTGCACGGCGAGTGCCTGAGCACGAGGTTCGGCACGCTGTCCTTCACGCGCCACCACGAGCCGCGCGTGCCTCGGTTGCCGAGCACGATCGTCTCGGCGTTGACCTCCGCCGCGACCTCGCAGATTCGCTCGGCCGGCTCGCCCTGCTCGATGCGGGTCGACGTCGCCACGTCGGGGAAACGGCCCGCGAGCCCAGCAAGGTAGCGGCTCGGGTCGGGCGCCCGATCGGGATCGACGGCCGCGCGCACGTCGCCGTCGGGTGTGACGAGCAGCACGAGCAGGTCTGCCCCCCGGTCGCGAGCGAGACGAGCGGCATCGTCGACGGCGAGGTCGGCAGCGGAGCTGGAATCGGTTCCCACGACGATCGTGGTCATGGCGCGCCTCCTTGTGCGGTGTCCGCTGCCACCGTAGGCGCCACCGACGATGCGCACGACCCGGCGAGCATGCAGGAATACCGGGGGTGCCAGCACCCGGCCAAGGGTGAGGTTCAGCCACCGCAACGGGTGAGCCCTCCTCCTTCCCTGGACCATCGGCCGAGGGTCAAGATGCGGTCATGGATCCGACGGCGAGCACTCGATCGCAGGTCGTCTCGTGATCGACCGGCGCCGCTCGATCGCCGCGTGGACGATCTGCGGCCTGAGCTTGGCCCTCATGACCGCGTCGCCGGGCATCAAGATCGCGTTCGGCATGCTGCTCGGGACAGACGACACCTTCCTGATCGTTCCCGGCCTGATGGGGGTGACGGCGTTCGCGGTCGTCGGAGCGGTGATCGCCTCCCGGACCGGCAATCCGGTGGGATGGGTGTTCCTCGGGATCGCAGGCTTCGCGTCGATCTCGCTGCCCGCGCAGAACTGGGTCGATGCCGCCCAGGAGGGATCGCGAGATCTTCCCTTGCTGGGCATCGCCGACTGGCTCAGCCAGTGGCCGTTCTTCCTCGCACTCTCGCTGCTGATCGCCGTGTTCTTCCTCTACCCCGATGGCAGGCTCCCGTCGGAGCGGTGGCGCATCCCGTGGTGGGTGTTCGCGGGGTCGCTGGTCTTCACCGTGGTGGGCTTCGCGCTCCTTCCCTCCCGCAAGGAGGTCGCCGGCGTCGAGCTGACCAACCCGGTCGGCGTCGACGCCCTGGAACCGGTGCTCGGGCCTGCCCTGGCCGTCGCCGCCGTCGCGCTGGTCGCGAGCGCGTTCGTCGCGCTCGCGTCGCTGGTCGTCCGGGCCCGGGGCGCCGACGCGGACACACGGCAGCAGATCCGATGGATCCGGGCGGTCGGAGTGCTCGGCGGCGTGCTGTTCCTCACCCTGTTGACCCTCGGGTTCGTCTTCGGTGTGGACGAGGCCGGCTTCGGCACCGCCGTGGCCAACGTGCTGATGGTGCTGCTGGTCGTGACGCTGGTGGTGGGCATCCCGGCTGCCACCGCCGTCGCGATCTTCCGGTATCGGCTCTACGACCTGAACCTCGTGGTGCGCAAGACCCTGGTCGTGGCGGTGATGGCCGCCGCGATCACGACGGTCTACGTCGCGATCGTGGTGGCCGTGCCAGCGTTGATCCGCGGGGTCGGCGAGGGAGACGGCATCGACCCGTTGCCCCTGGTGGCGGCGGCGGTGGTGGCCGTCGCGTTCGATCCGCTGCGCCGAGCGGCCCGACGCCTCGCCGACCGGCTCGTCTACGGGGAACGCGCCAGCCCCTACGAGGTGTTGACCGCCTTCGGGGAGCGGGTCGGTGAGACCTACTCGACCGACGACGTGCTCCCGCGCATGGTGCAGGTGCTCGCGCAGGGCACGGGTGCCAGCTCGGCCTCGGTGTGGCTGCGAGTGGGCGGCCAGCTCCGCCGGGAAGCGGCATGGCCCGACGAGGCGCCAGGTCCCCGCTCCCTGTCGATCACGGGCGACGCGCTTCCGGCGTCCCCGGACGAGCACGGCATCGAGGTGCGCCACCAGGGTGAGCTGCTGGGCGCCCTGTCGGTGACGATGCCTCCGAGCGAGCCGTTCGACCCCGCCAAGGAGGCGCTCGTTCGTGACCTGGCCGCCCAAGCCGGGCTGCTGTTGCGCAACGTCGCGCTGATCGAGGATCTGCGGGCATCGAGGCAGCGCCTGGTGGCCGCCCAAGACGAGGAGCGGCGCAAGCTCGAGCGGAACATCCACGA
Source organism: Actinomycetota bacterium (assembly GCA_036379795.1). Lineage (GTDB taxonomy): Bacteria > Actinomycetota > UBA4738 > UBA4738 > HRBIN12 > JAOUEA01. Next base: position 2,204 of record DASVGA010000258.1, read on the forward strand.
CGGCGTACAGCAGCAGCTCGTGGCCCTGGCGGTGCAGCTGAAGCTCGCGAGCACGATGATCGACCGGGATCCTGTGAAGGCCGGCAGCATGCTCGACTCCCTGCAGGAAGCCGCCGGCGATGCGCTCGAGGAGCTCCGAGACCTGGCCCGCGGCATCTATCCGCCGCTGCTCGCCGACAAGGGTCTTGCGGCGGCGCTCGAGTCGCAGGCTCGCAAGGCCGCCGTGCCGACCACCGTCGAGAGCGACGACATCGGACGGTACCCACGCGACGTCGAGTCCGCTGTCTACTTCTGCACGTTGGAAGCGTTGAACAACGTCGCGAAGTACGCCGAGGCGAGCCACGCCGACGTGCGCCTCGCCCAGACGAACGGCCACCTGACCTTCACGGTGCACGACGACGGACGAGGCTTCGATCGCGACGCCACGTCGTTCGGCACCGGTCTGCAAGGCATGATCGACCGGTTGGACGCGGTCGGGGGGACCTGCACGTGACGAGCGCTCCCGGCGCCGGCACCACCGTGACGGGACGGGTTCCCGCTCGCGAACGGCTGCCCGACGAGGGGGCGTCATGAGCTCACGTTCCGCACGACTCGTATCGGTCGGCATCCTCGTCGCCAGCCTCGTCGCCGGCACGGTCTCGATCCCGATCGGCGTCGCCGCGTATCGGCGCTCGGCACCTGGGCAGATCGTCGTGGTCGGGGATCTCTCGACGCCCGGCATGCAGCGAGCCCTCGACGAGGTCGAGGCCATGCGTGCGGCCGGCGACACGTTGCGGCCGGGATCGTTCAATCCGGGGTTCGCCGTGCTGATCGTGCTGCTGATGCTCTGGATCGGGATCGGCGTGATCATCGTCTCGCGGCAACCGGGCAACTGGGCAGGCTGGCTGTTCATCGCCACGGGCGCGCCCTTCCCCCTGCTCACCCTCGCCCAGGCGCTCGTGATCTACGACCTGAAGGCCGAGCGCGGCTCGGTGCCGTTGCTCGGCCTCTGGTCGGCGTTCGGCGAGTACTCCCTGTACCCGATCGCGCTCATCCCTCTGCTGTTCCTGCTCTATCCCGACGGACATCCGCCGAGCCCTCGATGGCGATGGGCGGTCAGAGGGCTCGTGGGCGGCACGGCGCTCGCCGTTGCAGGGTTCTTCGTGCGCCCCGGCCCCTACAACGCCTGGATCGATCTCGGGATCCTCTACGAGAACCCGCTCGGCATCGACGCCCTCTCGAACGTGACGCCTGCGATCATCGCGGCCGGCACGATCGCCGCCCTCCTCTCGGCGATCTCGTCGGTGCTCGCGGTGCGGCAGCGGTTCAAGCGGTCGACCGGCGAGGAACGCCAGCGCATGCGGGTGCTGGCGTTCGTCGCGTCGGTCGCCGGATCGTTCTTCGTGCTCGGCTGGATCGTCGGCCTCATCGGCGAGCTGCTCGGCGCCGATGAGGACTCGTGGGTCTTCGGGATCTTCCTCGCGCTCACGGCGTTCACGATCGCGGTCGGCATCCCGCTCGCCTACCTCGTCGCGATCTTCCGCTACCGCCTCTACGACCTGGACCTCGTGATCCGCAAGACCGTGCAGTACGGCGTGGTGGTCGTCGCGTTCATGCTCCTCGGGTTCGTCATCGTGGCGGCAGTACCGGCCCTGGTGTTCGGCATCGGCGCAAGCACGAACGCGCTCCCGACCCTGCTGTTCGGCGGCCTGCTCGCTGCGGTGTTCCTCTGGCTCCGGCCCCGGGCCGCGCGCCTGGCCAACCGCTTCGTCTACGGGAAGCGCGCGACCCCCTACGAAGTGCTCTCGGAGTTCAGTGAGCGGGTCGGCGAGACGTACTCGACCGACGACGTGTTGCCGCGCATGGCGCAGCTCGTCGTCGAGGCCACCGGCGCCCGGCGGGCGCATGTGTGGCTGGCGGTCGGGTCGCAGCTCCGACCCGAGGCCTCGTGGCCCGCCGACGCCGACGAGCAACCAGCCCGGCGGCTCGTGTCCGGCGAGATCGTTCCTGCCGTCGGCGAACACGTCGCCGAGGTGCGACACCAGGGCGAGCTGCTCGGTGCGATCACGCTCGAGCCCGCACCAGACGACCCGATGAACGCCGCCAAGGAGTTGCTCGTGCGCGACCTCGCCGGGCAGGCGGGCCTCGTGCTGCGGAACGTGCGCTTGATCGAGGAGCTCCGCGCATCGCGACAGCGGCTCGTGGCTGCCCAGGACGCCGAACGCCGCAAGCTCGAACGGAACATCCACGACGGCGTGCAACAGCAGCTCGTGGCGCTCACGGTGCAGATGCGTCTGGCCGAGCAGCTGGCCGAGCGCGATCCGCAGAAGACGCGCCAGATGCTCGCTGGGCTCCAGGGACAGACGAACGCCGCGCTCGATGACCTTCGTGACCTGGCGCGCGGGATCTATCCGCCGCTGCTCGCCGACAAAGGCCTCGGCGCCGCGCTCACCGCTCAAGCTCGGAAGGCGGCCGTACCGACCACCGTCGAGGCCGACGGTCTCGGTCGCTACCCGCAGGACGTCGAGGCGGCCGTGTACTTCACGTGCCTCGAAGCGCTCAACAACACCGCCAAGTACGCGGAAGCCTCGCGAGCCACGATCACGCTGGCCCAACGCAACGGTGCGCTCGAGTTCTCGGTGAGCGACAACGGCCGGGGCTTCGAGCGCACGGCGACCACCGAAGGCACCGGCTTGCAGGGGATCGCCGATCGGCTCGACGCGATCGGCGGCACCCTGCAGATCGAGAGCGCTCCGGGAGTCGGAACGACGCTGGTGGGCGTGATCACGACCGAGGCGATCACGTGATCGACACCCGGTCCCTGCGCTGGCCGTGGCTCGTGTGGGGAGTCATGCTCTGCGTGCTCGCGGCAGCCTTCTCCCTGTCGATCGTGAACAGCACCTTCGAGGTGTTCGTCGTCATCGCCGTGATGATGATGATCGGCTACGGCACGGTCGGCGCACTCGTCGCTTCACGTGTGCCACGCAATCCCATCGGCTGGCTCATGTTGACGATAGGGGCAGGCTTCGCACTGGTTGGTCTGTCGGACGAGGTCCTTACCTACACGGTGATCACGAACCCGGGTGGCATGCCCGGCAAGGCCGTCGCCGCATGGGTGAACAACTGGGTCTTCGTCGTCACGCTCGTGCCGATCCCGCTCATCCTTCTGCTGTTCCCGACGGGGAGTGTGATCTCTCCTCGTTGGCGGTGGGTGGTGCGAGCCATCGTCATCTCGGCCGCGCTCCTCATCGTGGGCGGCATCGTGCGCCCTGGGGACGTCGAAACCGACAGTGGGATCAGGGTCGCCAACCCAACGGGGGTCGAGTCGCTTGGGGCCGCCGTCGAGATCCTCTTCGTCGTCGGGTTCGCCGTGGTCTTCGCCGGCGCACTCGCATCGGTGGTGGCCGTCGCCCTGCGGTACCGCCGATCCGCGGACGAGGAACGTCGCCAGATCCGAGGGCTCACCTACATGGTGGGTCTGGCGGTCCTCATCTTCCTCGCGGTGCTGGCCACGTCGGGGGTCAGGTGGCTCAGCGACATCCTCTTCATCGCCTTCTTCGCCTCGTTCGGCGTCGGGATCCCTGTGGCGATCGGCTACTCCATCCTGCGGCACCGGTTGTACGACATCGACGTCGTGGTCAAGAAGACGGTGACGTATTCCATCGTGGCCGTCGCGCTCACCGGGTTCTACCTCGCGTTCGTGACGATCGCGACGCTGGTCAACTTCACGCGCCTGTTCT
>DASVGA010000259.1:0-18148 GCA_036379795.1 Actinomycetota bacterium
CCCACCGGACGATGCGCCCCCTCTGTCGTGGCGCATGTCTTCGCCAGACCTGGTCGAACCCCCGTCCGGCTCTCGGGCGCTCTCGCAACCCGAAGAACGGACCCGGCGGAACGGAGTGGGTCTGGCGGCACTCCGCCCCGCCCGGTCTCCCCTTAGACATCGGTCTGCCCACGCGTTGCGGCGCATGGGTCCAAGGGCGGTTCGTCGGGGTCGAAGGGCCGAAGCACTTCGGCCGCCGCTCGCGCCCCCGCTCGGACGCCGGCCGCGTTCGGACGGGATCGACAGGCCCGCCCGAGGCCCCCTGTTAGGCTCGCCGGCCGTGAAGGACATCGGGCTCGTCGGCGTGTCGTACAGCGGGAAATCAACGCTGTTCACCGCACTCACGCGCGCCGGATCGCACGGCGGTCAGGCCAACGTCGCGGTCGTCTCGGTGCCCGACGAGCGATTGCAGGTGCTGACCGAGATGGAGCGCTCGGCCAAGACCGTCGCCGCGCAGGTGCGGTTCGTCGACGTGCCCGGCGGGGTGTCGAGCGCCCAGGGCATCGCCAAGCTCCGGGAGGTCGACGCCCTCGCGGTGGTGCTGCGCTGCTTCGGCGCCGACGCCGCGCCCGCCGATGAGCTCGAGACCGTGCGCGGCGAGCTGCTGCTCGCCGACCTCGCGGTGATCGAGAGCGCGCTCGACAAGGCTGTGAAGAAGGCGCGGCAGAAGCCCGGCCCCGAGGTGGACGCGCTGCGGCGCGCCAAGGATGCCCTCGACGCCGAGACGCCCTTGCGCGACGCGGGTGTGACCGACGACGACGCGGTGCACCTGCGCGGCATCGCGCCCCTCACCCTGAAGCCCGAGGTCGTCGTGGCCAACCTCGAGGAAGGCCTCGAGGTGCCGCCCGAACTCGCGGCCGCCGGCGCGGTCGGCGTGTACGCATCGATCGAAGCCGAGACCGCGGAGATGGACGCCGACGAGGCCGGCGCGTTGCTCGAGGAGTTCGGCGTGTCGCAGCCGGGCCTCGAGACCGTGATCGAAGCCTGCTATCGCGCGCTCGACCTCATCACCTTCCTCACGACGGGCGAGGACGAGACCCGCGCGTGGGAGGTGCGCCGCGGCGCCAAGGCGCCCGAGGCCTCGGGCGTGATCCACACCGACCTGGAACGCGGCTTCATCCGCGCCGAGGTGATCGGCTACGAGGAACTCGTGGCCTCCGGCTCCATGGACGCCGCCAAGTCGACCGGCAAGCTCCGCGTCGAAGGCAAGGACTACGAGGTGCAGGAGGGCGACATCCTGCACGTGCGCTTCGCGGTCTAGGCACGAGACCCACGCGATAGCGGCGTCCACCTCCCGGACTCGCGGAAGCGGATCGTGCGCCAGGGGATTCAGGTACTTCGGTAGTCGACGCGGGAGAAGAGCCAATCGGCGTCCAGCCAGTCGGACACCCCGCGCCAGAGCGCCGTATCGAGTTCGGCGCGCGATGCGCGGACCCACGACTCGACGCGGGCGTCGTGGTCTTCGTCCTTCGATGGGTAGATGTAGACGCAGCCGATCACCTCGTCGGTGTCGGGGGCCAGCACGGAGTACGTGAAGCCTCGCCGGGACTCGAAGTCGGCCGCATGGCGTTGCAGGTCGCCCAGGTTCTCCTCGAGCGACATCGGGCGAGGCCACGGTGCATCGCCGTCGTAGTCGGTGTCCGTGTCTCGGAAGCCGGGAGTGGCTCGGATGTGATCGATGCTCGATGACCATGCCTCGTGGTCCCGCTCGTTGTGCTCGGCTCCGAGGGGCTCCAGGCGCATCCCCGGGAGCACCAGCTCGGCTGGCACCTCGAAGTCATCGGGCACGAATGGAGCGACCATGTCCGGAGTGTGTCAGGTCGGTGAGGTCGCATACTCGGCGCATGCACGCCGACCAGGAGGCCGATGCCGCCGCCACGGATTGGTTCAACCCCGGGGTGCGATCGGTCGGGCTCGCGAGCTTCCTCTCCGACGTGGGACACGAGATCCCGACGTCGCTGCTGCCGAGCTTCCTCACGGTCACGCTGGGAGCACCCGCGTCGGCGCTCGGACTGATCGAGGGAGTCGCCGACGGCGCGGCTGGCGCCGCGAAGCTGGCGGGCGGGGCGCTCGCCGACGACCCGCAGCGTCGCGCGAAGGTCGCGGTCGGCGGCTATGTGACGACCGCGGTGCTCTCGAGCAGCCTGGGGCTCGCGACCGCGCCGTGGCAGGTGTTCGTGCTGCGAACCGGCGCCTGGGCTGCGCGCGGGGTGCGCGGTCCGAGCCGCAACGCGATCCTCGCCGACGTGGTGCCGCCCGAGGCGTACGGACGGGCCTTCGGGTTCGAGCGCGCCGCGGACAACCTCGGGGCGATCGTGGGGCCGCTGCTCGCGATCGCGCTGATCGCGATGTTCGATGTGCGCACGGCGATGCTCGTCTCGATCGTGCCGGGACTGCTCGCGGCCGTCGCGATGCTCGCCGCCGTGCCCCGCGTGCGGCGACCCAGCGCGCGGGAACGGCGGCCGATCCGCCTGCAGGTGCGCCCGGTGCTTCAGGGCGGGCTCGGGTGGCTGTTCGCCGGCATGGGGGCGTTCGAGTTCGGCAACTGCGCCGCCACGCTGCTCATCCTGCGCGCCACCGAGCTGCTCGAGCCCGGCCGCGGACAGGACCGAGCCGCGAGCATCGCGGTGCTGCTCTACGTGGCGTACAACGTGTCCGCGACACTCACGAGCCTGCCGGCCGGCCACGTCGGCGATCGCCACGGCACCCGGCTGGTGCTGCTGGCGGGAGCGGTGTCGTTCCTCGCCGCCTACGTCGTGTTCGCCGGGGTCGGGGCAAGCGTGGCGGTACTCGCGACTGGGTTCGTGCTCGCCGGCGTCGGCATCGGCGCGGCCGAGACCGCGGAGCACGCGGCCGTCGCGGCGCGGGCGCCAGAGCAGATCCGCGGCAGTGCCTTCGGACTGCTCGCCGCGATGCAGAGCGCCGGCAACCTCGCTGCGAGCGCCGTCGCCGGCATCCTGTGGACGATGGTCTCCCCTGGTCCCGCGTTCGTCTGGCTCGCGGCATGGATGCTCGCGGCCGTCGTGGCGTTCGCGCTGCTGCCCGGCGACGGCGACCCCGCGACGGGGTAGCCTGCCGCACGATGAGCGGGGCGTATCGCATCGGGGAAGCCGCCAAGGCGCTCGGGGTTCGCGTCGAGACGCTTCGGCGGTGGGAGCGTGACGGCAAGCTGCGTGTCGAACGCACCTCGGGCGGTCAACGAACCGTGCCGGCCGGCGAGGTCGCGCGCCTGCTCGCGGAGCGTCGTCACGACGAGCCGATCGCCGCGGCGAGCGCGCGGAACCGCTTCCCCGGCGTGATCACCGAGGTCAAGCGCGATGGGCTCGCTGCGACCGTCGAGATCCAGGCGGGGCCGCATCGGGTGCTCGCATTCATCACAAGGGAAGCCGCCGATCAACTCGGCCTCGAGCCCGGCATGGAAGCCGTCGCGACCGTGAAGGCCACGAGCGTCATGGTCAACCTTCCGGAAGACTGACCGCCAGGTTTCCCGTCTTATCAAAGCGATGGAACCTTGGTATCGTGCTGCGATGCGCGTCGTCCTCTCGTCGGTGGTCGTGGCGATGCTCGCGGCCGGTTGCACGACGGATGAATCCGGCAACGGAACCACGCTCACGGTCTTCGCGGCGTCGTCGCTCGGTGCGGTGTTCACCGAGCGCATCGGACCCGGGTTCGAAGCGGAACACGACGGCACCACGGTCGTCTTCAACTTCGCGGGGTCCGATTCGCTCGCGGCCCAGATCCAGAGCGAGGGGTCGGCCGACGTGTTCGCGAGCGCCAGCGGCGCCTGGATGGACGAAGTCGCCGCCGATCCCGGCGTCACGGGCCGGGCCGACTTCGTTCGGAACCGGCTCGTGATCGTCGCGCCCGCGGATCAGGCCGACGGCGGCATCTCGTCGATCGAGGATCTCGCGGTGCCCGGGGTGCAACTCGTGCTCGCGGCCGAGGGCGTGCCGGTGGGCGACTACGCGCGCGAGGCGCTCGACGCCGCCGGCATCCTCGATGCCGCCGAGGCCAACGTCGTCTCGAACGAAGAAGACAACGCGAGCGTCGTCGCCAAGGTCGCCGCCGAGGAGGCCGACGCCGGCATCGTCTACGCATCCGACGTCTCGTTCGCCGCGGGCAACGACGTCACCGCGATCGAGATCGCGCCCGACGTGAACGTGGTCGCCACGTATCCGATCGCGGTGGTCGAGGGGTCGTCGAACGCCGATCTCGCTGCCGAATTCGTGGCCTACGTGACCGGCCCCCATGGGCAGGCAGACCTCTCGGAGTACGGCTTCGAGCCCGTGGCCTGACGCCATGCGAACCAGGACCCCGCTCATGCTCGCGATCCTGGCGTCGGTCGGCGCAGCCTTCGTCGTGCTGCCGCTCGTGGCGCTGGTCGTGCGAGCCCCGTGGACCGATGCGGCCGACGCGTTCATGCGCGCCGGATCCGCGACCGCCCTCAAGCTCTCGCTCGTGGTCTCGCTCGCCGCAGCCGCGCTCTCGTTCGTACTCGGCGTGCCGCTCGCCTGGGTGCTGGCACGTTCGGCGATGCCCGGGCGATCGGTGCTGCGAGCGCTCGTCGTGCTGCCGGTCGTGCTTCCGCCGGTCGTGGGCGGCATCGGCCTGCTCCAAGCGCTCGGGCGCGGAGGGCTGATCGGCCGCTGGCTGCACGACGCGCTCGGCGTGCAGCTCACGTTCACCGTCTGGGGTGCGATCGCGGCGGCGACGTTCGTGTCGATGCCGTTGGTGGTGCTCGCCACCGAGTCGGGGCTCCGCTCGATCGACCGCCGCTACGAGGGGGCGGCGGCGGCGCTCGGGGCCCGCCCCGCGTACTCGATCCGCCGGGTCGTGCTGCCGATGCTCGCGCCTCAGCTCGCGGCCGGGGCGGTGCTCGCGTGGGCGCGCGCGCTCGGTGAGTTCGGCGCCACGATCACGTTCGCCGGGAACCTCGCCGGACGCACCCAGACGCTTCCGCTCGCGGTCTACGAGGCCCGGCTCACCGACCCCGGCGGCGCGGTGCTGCTGTCGCTGATGCTCGTCGCGCTCTCGCTCGCGGTGCTGATCGCGATGCGCGACCGCATCACGCAGGCGCGCTGACCGGCATGGGCATGCACGCGGAGTTCGTGGCCCGGCGCGATCGGTTCGAGGTCGCGGTCGCGCTCGAGGTCGGCGACGGCGAGACCATCGCGCTGCTGGGTCCCAACGGGGCGGGAAAGTCCACCGTTGTCGACGCCCTGGCCGGTACCCTCGCGATCGCCGAGGGAAGGATCGAGCTCGACGGTGAGCGCATCGACCGGCTGCCGCCCGAGCAACGCTCGATCGGGGTCTGTTTCCAGGACGACCTGCTCTTCCCCCGCATGTCGGCGCTCGAGAACGTCGCGTTCCCGCTGCGCGCGAAGGGCATTCGGAGCGCTCCGGCCCGCGCGCGGTCGCGAGCGCTGTTGGCCGATCTCGCACTCGGCATCGACCCAGGCGCGAGACCCGCCACGCTCTCGGGAGGCGAGCGTCAACGCGTGGCGCTCGCGCGCGCGCTCGCGTCGGAGCCGCGGCTGCTGCTGCTCGACGAGCCGTTCAGCAACGTCGACGTCTCGGCGAGACCGGGTCTGCGGGCACTGGTGCGCGACGTCGCACGCAGCTTCGGCGGAGCGACGGTGCTGATCGCCCACGATCCGATCGACGCGCTCGCCCTCGCCGATCGCGTCGTCGTGCTCGAGCACGGCCGCCAGACCCAATCCGGCACACCGGAGCAGATCAGGCGCTCGCCAGCCTCGGCCTACGCGGCGGACCTCGTCGGCGTGAACCTGTTCGCCGGAACGCTCGAGCCTTTGACCGACGGTGCGGCAACGCTCCGCACCTCTGAGGGCGAGATCACGGTCGCCCCCGAAACCGAGCGCACGCCCACGGACGGCGCGAGGGCGCTCGCGAGCTTGCGGCCGATCGACGTCTCCCTGCACGTCCGCGAGCCCGAAGGGTCGGCGCGCAACGTCTTCCATGGCCGGATCTCGGAGATCACGATCGACGGCGATCGCGCAAGGGTGCGCGTCGAGACCCGGCCGGCGCTCACGGCGGAGATCACCGCCGGCTCTGTCGCGCGCATGGGGCTTCGCCACGGCGACGAGATCTGGGCGAGCTTCAAGGCTGTGGAGGTCTCGCTGCAGATCGAGCCAGGCGCCGTCGATGAGCGCCCACCCGGTACCCTTGGCCGGTGAAGACCACCGAACGCGACACGCTCGAGGCGCCCGAGCCCCAGAAGCGCGATCCCAAGCCCCCGGAGAAGCACCGCAATCCGCTCGTGCAGTTCATCGGCGAGCTTCCCGGCCTGATCGTGATGGCGTTCGTGCTCGCGCTGCTGATCAAGACCTTCCTGGTGCAGGCGTTCTTCATCCCGTCGGGCTCGATGGAGCCGACGCTGTTGCCGGGCGATCGGGTGCTCGTGCTGAAGGTGCCGTACTACTTCGGTGACCCGGAGCGGGGCGACATCGTCGTCTTCGAGGATCCCGATCCGTCGAAGCAGCCCGATCGAGGCGTCGTCGGCGGGTTCTTCCACTGGATGTTCGAAGGGCTCGGGGTGCAACGCCCCGACAGCGAGGATTTCATCAAGCGGGTGATCGGCACACCCGGTGACGTCGTGTCCGGGCGCGGAGGCAAGGTCTACGTGAACGGCGAGGCGATCGACGAGCCCTACCTCACGCAGCCCACCGACCGGTTCGACAAGTTCGAGGTGCCGCCCGGGGAGCTGTTCGTGATGGGCGACAACCGGGGGAACTCGCTCGACTCACGATTCACGCTGGGAACCGTGCCGATCGACAACGTGATCGGCAAGGCCGAGGTCGTGATCTGGCCGCCGGGCGACCTTAGCCTCATCTAGTCTCGTCTGGACTACCTACCTCGGACAGGGGTCGCGCGTCCCGCCGCCGCGCGCGACCGCCGAAGAGCGGGTCGCGAGCGCGCGGGCCGACCGGCTGCTCACCGGGCACGAACAGCCTCGCGAACGACCAGACGATCGCCGCGATGCCGAAACCCGCGAGCCAGACGATGAGCGGAGGATCGTCGAGCGCGAAGAACGCCTGGCTCGGCCCCCACGACATCGCCGCCACGAACACGCCGGCCATCGCCCAGATCAGCATGAGCCTCGGGCGCGACAGCGGCGCGGCGAGGATCGACAGCACGAGGAACCCGATCCAGGTGAGCACCATGAGCGCGGTCGTCTGCGCCTGCACCAGCGTGACGCCCGGTTCCTCGCGGGCGAGCGTGTACGCCAGCAGGGTGGCGATCGCGGCGAGCATGCCGGTCGGTATCGCGAACCGCAGCACACGCCGAACGAACCCCGGCCGGAAGCGTTCCGCGTTGGGCGCGAGCGCGAGGAAGAACGACGGGATGCCGATCGTGATCGCACCGATGAGCGTGAGGTGCCGCGGCAGGAACGGGAAGACGAACCCGAGCACGCCGGTCGCGAGCGAGATCAGCATCGCGTAGACGGTCTTGTTCAGGTAGAGCCCGCTCGTCCGTTCGATGTTGCCGAGCACCCGCCGGCCTTCGGCGACGACCGGCGGCAGGGAGTCGAAGGTGGAGTCGAGCAGCACGAGTTGAGCCACGGCGCGGGTGGCGTCGCTTCCCGACCCCATCGCGATGCCGATGTCGGCGTCCTTGAGGGCGAGGGCGTCGTTCACGCCGTCGCCAGTCATCGCGACCGTATGGCCGTGTTCTTGCAAGGCGACCACCATCGATCGCTTCTGCTGCGGCGTCACGCGACCGAACACCGCGTGCGACTCGAGCATGCCGGCGAGCTCGTCGACATCGTCGGAAAGGTCGCGCGCGTCGACCGGCTCGTCGGCTCCCTCGAGTCCGAGCCTCGAGGCGATCGTGCCCACCGTGTGCGGATCATCGCCCGAGAGCACCTTGACGGTGACACCCTGCTCGGCGAAGTACCGCAGCGTGTCGGCCGCGTCGGCGCGCTCCCGGTCGCCGAGCACCACGAGCCCCGCGACCTCGAGATCAGCTGGAAGCCGGTCGCCGGCGAGCGCCTGGGCCTTCGCGACCAGCAGCACACGGTGGCCTTGGCCGGTCAGCTCCCGGACACGGTCGCGCATGTCCGGACCCGGGTCGAGCGACGAGAGCAGCACGTCGGGCGCCCCGAGGAACCAAGCGCCGTGTCCGTCGAACAACGAGGCGCTCCACTTCCGCGCGCTGGAGAACGGCGTGCCGCCGGTCATGCGCCAGCCCGGCTCCTCGGGGAAGCGTCGCGCGATCGCCACGGACGTGGCGTTCGGCGAGGGGTCGGCCGCCGCGAGCGCGGCGAGCACCTCGCCCATGGCCTCGTCGTCGCCGCCGACCGCCTCCACGTCTTGCACCGTGAGCTTGCCTTCGGTGAGCGTGCCGGTCTTGTCGATGCAGAGCATGTCGACGCGCGCCAGCCCTTCGACGGCGGGAAGCTCCTGCACGAGCACCCGTCGCTGGGCGAGACGCACGACGGCCACGGCGAACGCCAGAGACGTGAGCAGCACGAGCCCTTCGGGAACCATCGCCACGGTGCCGGCGACCGCGCCCGAGGCAGCAGCGCGCCAGTCGTCGCGAGCGCGGAGCTGGCTGAAGAAGAGCAGGCCGGCGGTGGGCACGATGGCGACCGTCACGTACGTGAGGATCGTGTCGATACCCGTACGGAGCTCGGAGCGGGTGAGACTGAATCGGCGCACATCCTCGGCGAGCCGTGCCGCGTACGCCTCGGCGCCCACGCGAGTGGCGCGGTAACGGCCGGCCCCGGCCGCGACGAACGATCCGCTCAGGACCTCGGCGCCCCGGGTCTTCACGACGGGATCGGACTCCCCCGTGAGCAGCGACTCGTCCACCTCGAGTCCCTTGGTGCTGAGCACCTCGCCGTCGACCACGATCTGCGAGCCGGCGCCGGCGTCGAGCACGTCGTCGAGCACGACCTCACCGACCGCCACCGTGCGCACCTTACCCTCGCGCACGACCCTCGCCTTGGGCGCCGTGAGCACCGTGAGTCGGTCGAGCGTGCGTTTCGCGCGCAGCTCCTGCACGATGCCGATGGCCGCGTTCGCGACCAGCACGAGCCCGAACAACGCATCCTGCAGCGGGCCGACCACGAGGATCAGCGCGAGCATCGCGCCGAGGATCGCGTTGAACCGCGTGAGCACGTTGGCGCGCACGATCTGCGCGACCGTTCGGGTCGGGGCCGCCGGCACGTCGTTGATCTCACCCCGGGCCACGCGCTCGGCGACCTGGGCGGCGCTCAGACCTCGCGCGGGATCGACCTCGGGCTGATCGACGGTCGCGGTCGCCGGCATGGCTCGCAGCGTATCGGGCTACGCTGGAACGATGCGAGGCCTGGTGATCGCGCTCGTCGTCGTCGTGGCGGTCTGGATCGTCGCCATCGCCGCGCTCTGGATCTTCGGGCGCAAGCTCGCCGCAGCCCAGCTCGCGCGGGCGATCCCCGACGTGATCGCGCTCTGCCGCGGTCTGATGCGCGACCCGCGGGTACCGACAGGCTCGAAGCTGCTCCTCGGCGGCGCGCTCGTGTGGATCCTGTCCCCGATCGATCTGGTACCGGAGTTCATCCCGGTGCTCGGTCCGCTCGACGACGTGGTCGTGGTCGGGCTCGTGCTCCGGCACCTCATCAAGCGGGCCGGTATCCAGGTCGTGCAGGACCACTGGCGGGGCGACCCACGGGTGCTCCGCACGGCGCTGCGGGTGGTGGCGATCCGGCTCCCGCTAGCCGATCCGCCGCAAGCGGAGCTTCCGGAGCCGTGAGCACCGGCCGGTGACACGCCCGCTGATCCGCCCCGCTCCGATGCGGGACTTCGACGTCGACGACCGCTCGAGCACCTGGCTCGAGCTCTTCTTCGACCTCTGCTTCGCGGCGGCGATCGCCGCCCTCGCCGATGGCCTCCACGACCGACCCACGCTGGCGGGCTTGTGGCCGTTCCTCGCCCTGTTCGTTCCGCTCTGGTGGGTGTGGACCCAGTTCACCTGGTTCGCATCGGCGTGGGACAACGACGACTTGGTGCATCGCGTCGGCACCCTGGCCGCGATGCTGCTCGTGATCGTGCTCGCTGCGAGCATCCCGCGGGTACTCGACGGCAACGGCACCCTCTTCGCACTGTCGTTCGCTGGCATGCAGGCGCTGCTCGTCGTGATGTTCGCCCGCGTGCTGCGTCATGCCGGCCCGGCGCATCGGCTGGCGCGCAACTCGATGATCGGCGACCTGATCGGCGGCTTCATCATGGTCTCGTCGCTCTGGTTCGACGAGCCGCTGCGGTACTGGCTCTGGGCGATCGCCGTGCTCGAGCTCATGGCCGTGCCGATCGTCGCTCGGCGGTCGTTCGACGGACAGCCGTTCGATCCTCGGCACCTTCCGGAGCGCTACGGCCTGTTCACGATCATCGTGCTCGGCGAGAGCGTCGTGACCGTCGGCATCGGCCTGGGAGAGGTGCGCTTCGACGGCGGTGCGGTGGCCTCGGCCGTGCTCGGGTTCGGCATCGCGGCGGCGATCTGGTGGAGCTATTTCGAGACCGTGTCGTCGACGGCGCTGGAACGAGACCACACCTGGCCTTCGTTCGTCTGGGGATACGGTCACCTGCTGGGGTACGCGGGCATCGCGATCACCGCAGTCGGCGTCGAGCTCGCCATCGAAGCGGGAGCGCAGGCCGACCATAGCCTCTCCCTCGCGAGCCGGCTCATGCTCTGCGGCGGCGCGGCGGCATTCCTGCTCTCGCTCGTCGCGGTGCACGCCGCCGAACGTGGCGGACGCGGCGCCGGCATGGTGCAGCGAGGGATCACGATCGCTGCGCTCGTCGCGATCGCGGTCATCGCGCGCGGCTGGCCCCCCGCGCTCGTGGTCGGCGCCGTCTTCGTGATGCTCGTGATCACGGTGACGTTCGACGTGGCGCAGGTGGGCGGGCAAGGCCTCGCCGCCGATCATCTTCCCGACGAGGAGCGCGACGTCCTCGAGGGCTAGCTCCCAGCCGGCTCCTGGCCGGCGGCCCACTCCTCGAGGAGGCGGAACGCCTCGTCCTCGGGGATCGGGCCACGGTCCAGGCGCAGCTCCATCAGGAACTCGAGCGCTCGCCCAACCGTGGGGCCGGGGCCGATGCCGAGGTGGTCCATGACCTGCTTCCCGTCGAGGGGAGGGCGGAGCGCATCGAGGTTCTCCTGCTCGGCGAGCCGCGCGATGCGCTCCTCGAGATCGTCCTGCAGCGCTTGGAACGCGGTGGCACGGCGCTCGTTGCGCGTCGTCACGTCGGCGCGCGTGAGCTGGTTCAGCTTGTCGAGCAGCGGACCGGCGTCGCGCACGTACCGGCGCACCGCGGAGTCGCTCCAGCCCTCGCCGTACCCGTGGAAGCGCAGGTGCAGCTCGACCAGCGTGCGCACCTCGTCGATCACGTGGTTGGGGTAACGCAGCTCGCGCAACCGCTTCTCGGCCATGCGGGCGCCGACGACCTCGTGGTGATGGAACTGCACGCCCTCGGGCGTGATCTGGCGTGTCGAGGGTTTGCCGATGTCGTGCAGCAGCGCCGCGAGCCGCAGCACCGGATCGGGCTCGCAACGCTCGACGACCGCATACGTGTGGCGCAGCACGTCCTTGTGGCGGTGCACCGGATCCTGCTCGAGCTCGAGCGCGGCGAGCTCGGGCATGAACACATCGGCGAGCCCGGTCGTGACGAGCAGCGAGAGCCCGTTCGTCACGTGGTCGCCCGTGAGGAGCTTGTCGAGCTCGGCCGCGATGCGTTCGGCCGAGACGATCGTGAGCCGCTCGCACATCGAGCCCATCGCGGCCACGACGCGTTCGGCGGGTGTCACGCCGAGCTGCGAGACGAAGCGAGCCGCACGCACCATGCGCAGCGGATCGTCGGTGAACGAGACCTCGGGCTCGAGTGGCGTGTCGAGCGTCTTGGCGGCGAGGTGGCGCACACCCCCGTATGGATCGACGAGCCCGCCGTCGGGAAGCCCCACCGCCATCGCGTTGATGGTGAAGTCGCGCCGCGACAGATCGGTCTCGATGTCGTCGCCGAACGTGACCGCCGGCTTGCGATGTTCCTCGGCGTAGACCTCGCGGCGGAACGTGGTGATCTCGACGAGCGTGCCGTGCTTCAACGCTCCCACGGTGCCGTACTTCACGCCTACGAGGTACCGGCGCTCCGCCCACCCCTGCAACACGCGGGTCGTCTGCTCGGGGTGCGCGCTCGTCGCGAAGTCGAGGTCGACACCCGAACGCCCGAGCATCATGTCGCGCACGCTTCCACCCACGAGGTACAGGGAGTGGCCCGCGTCGGCGAACCGAACGCCGAGCTCCTGGGCGATCGGCGGCACGTCGAGCACGGCGCCGGAAGTGCTCTGCTCGGCCATGAGGGTTGCGAGCTTACCGCCGGACCCCCGCGGCCAGACCGGCTCCGGCGCTACCGTGACGACCGATGCCCACCTGGATCGGATTCTGCTGGACTTTGCCGAACACCCTGATCGGCCTCGTGGTGGGGCTGCTCACCTTCCAGTGGCCGACCCTGCGCGACGGGGCGCTGATCTTCGACGCAGCGCCGCGCGGGATCACGTGGATCCTGCCGCGTCTGCACCGCACCGCCATGACGATCGGGTTCGTGATCGTGTCGGCCGAGCCGGTCACCGGGCGGCTGCTCGCACACGAGCGGTGGCACATCAGGCAGTTCTGCGCCTGGGGGCCGCTGTTCATCCCCGTCTACCTGCTGCTCGCGATCGTCTACGGCTATCGCCGCCACCCCATGGAGGTCCGAGCGCAGGTGGCGGAGGGCGAACGGCCCCCGGCACCCCCCGACGCCCGCCGGCAGGCCTAGAAGGGAAGCCCCCCGTCGACGCCGCCGGCAGGAAGCCGGTCGAGCACCCCACCCATCTGCAACGCGAAGTCGTGCGGGTTCGTCGCCGCCCGACGAGCCTCGTCCTCGGTGACGAGGCCTTCCTTGGTGAGCTGCACGAGCGATTGGTCGAAGGTCTGCATGCCGTAGAAGTCGCCCTCGGCGATCACGTCGACGATCTGATCGGTCGTGTCGGGGTCGACGATGCGGTCGAAGACCCGACCGGTGTTAACGAGCACCTCGACCGCCGGCACACGGCCCTTGCCGTCGGCCCTCGCCACCAGCCGCTGCGACACGATGCCGCGCAGCGACCCCGCGAACGACGAGCGCACCTCGCGCTGATGCTGCGGCGGGAACAGGTCGAGCACGCGGTTGATCGTCTCCATGCAGTCGATCGTGTGCAGCGTCGAGATCACGAGGTGGCCGGTCTCGGCTGCCTGGATCGCCGACATCGCCGATTCCGGGTCGCGGATCTCGCCGACGAAGATCACGTCGGGGTCCTGACGGATCACGTGCCGCAAGGCGCTCGCGTAGGAGTCGGTGTCGATGCCGATCTCGCGCTGCTGCACGATCGAGAGCACGTCGTCGTGCATCACCTCGATCGGATCCTCGATCGTCACGATGTGGGCACGCCGGTTCCTGTTGATGTGCCCGATCATCGACGCGATCGTGGTCGTCTTGCCGGTGCCGGTCGGGCCGGTGACGAGCACCAACCCGCGCGGCGAGTCAGCGAGCGAGGCGATGACCCTTGGCATACGGAGCTCATCGAACGTCGGCACCTCGCTGCGCACACGACGGATCGCGAGGCCGACGACGCCTCGCTGACGGAAGACGTTCACACGGAAGCGTCCGACGCCCGCGAGGGTGTAGCCGAGGTCGGCCTCGTTCGTCGAGGCGAACTCGTGCTTCTTGTGATCCGACATCAGCAGAGACGACGCCATCTCCGTGTCGGCCGGGGTGAGCACGTCGAACTCGCCCGGGTACAGCTCGCCGTCGATGCGCACGAACGGCACGTTGCCGACCTTCAGATGCAGGTCGCTCGCGCCGCGCTCGACCGTATACCGGAGCAGGGCATTGACATCCATCGCCGACGACAGCCTCCGTTGTGCCCACGGCGATCGCAGGCCACGACGTTCCATCGGAACGCGCCCCGGCTCACCTGAGCGCGGCGGCTAGGATTCTCGGGTGAACGACGAGCCCACCTCCGACGGGCAACCACCTCGGAAACGCCGGCGACGCCGGAAGCGGTCGGGCGCGAAAGGCACGACTGGCGCTGCTGCCTCGACGCCCCCTGCCGCGAGATCCAAGCCGAAGGGTCGGCGACGCAGGCTTCCCCCGGTGCAGCGCGAGGTCTCGGCGGGTGGCGTCGTATATCGGCGTGACGGCGACGAGATCGAGGTGCTGCTCGCGTCGCGGCGCACCCGCCGCGGTGACATCGCATGGGGCCTCGCCAAGGGCGGCATCGAGGAGGCGGAGAGCCTCGAGGACGCGGCCGTGCGCGAGGTCCGCGAGGAAACGGGCTACACCGCCGAGATCGAAGCCTCGCTCGGCGACACCCGCTACTTCTACGTCTGGGAGGACACGCGCATCGCGAAGACGGTGCATTTCTTCCTGATGCGATGCACCGGCGGCGACCCCGAGGACCGTGACGACGAGATGGAGGAGATCCGTTGGTTCCCCCTGGCACGCGCGCTCAAGCGCGCGGCGTACCGGGGCGAGCGAGAGGTGCTCGCACGCGCTGCCGAGATGCTCGGGTGACGGCGTCGTGATCGGCGCGCTCGAGTCGCCGCTCGAGATCCTGCTCGGGGTGCTCGTCGGGCTCGTGTCGGGCGTGCTGTCGGGTCTGTTCGGTGTCGGAGGGGGCATCGTGATGACGCCGGGCCTCCAGGTGCTGCTGGGTGCGGCGCCGATCGTCGCGATCGCGACCCCGCTTCCCGCCATCCTCCCGACCGCCTTGACCGGCGCGATCACCTATCAGCGGGCGGGCGAGCTCGACCGCCGGGCCGCCGCGTGGATGATCGGGCCCGGTGTGATCGCGTCGGTGTTCGGCGCCCTACTGACGAAGGTCGTCGATGCACGCGTGTTGCTGTTGATCACCGCGGTGCTGCTCGCGCAGCAATCGGTGAACATCCTGGGCGGCTCGCGAGACCGGCGGGGCCCTGCGTTCGTGGCCACGCCGGCGATGCTCATCGGCGTCGGTCTCGCCGCAGGGTTCGTGAGCGGCCTCCTCGGCATCGGGGGTGGCCTCATCATGGTTCCGATGCTCGCAGGCTGGCTCGGCATGCCGCTCAAGCGGGCCCTCGGCACGTCGTTGATCGCGATCGCGGCCCTCGTGGTACCCGGCACGATCACACATGCACTGCTCGGCCACATCGACTGGGCGCTCTTCGGCGTCGTGACGATCGGCGCCGTGCCCGGCGCGCGCCTCGGTGCTCGCGTCGCCCTGGGGGCCCGCGAGCGCACCTTGCGCATCACGGTCGGCGCGTTCCTGTTGGTCGTCGCGGCTGCCTACGGCATCTCCCAGCTGATCGAGCTGCTCGGGCGCTGATGCCCCCGGACTACGATGGGTCCGCCATGACCCGCTTTCCCGCCGTGAGGTCGCTGCCCGGGTTCATGCAGGGTGCGCGGGTGCTGCCCGCGTGCGTGCTGCTCGTGTCGACCGTGATCTGGCCGTCCCGCGTCGCGCTGGGGCAGGAACCCGAGGTCTCCCTCACCCTGTTGGCCCAGACCGCGGTGACGACCCCCGAGGCCCCTCGTGCCACCATCAGGTTCAGCGCGGAGAACCTCGGCACCGGCACGCTCGAGGATCTCTCGGTGGCGGTGATCGTCGGTCCCGCCATCAGGTCCCGCGACGCCTACGCCTCCTCCCTCGTCGACGGTCCCGGCGCCTCGCTGATCTCGCTCGAGACGTTCACGCAGACCGGCTCGCTCCAGGCGGGTTCGAGCCGCGAGCTCAGCGCCGAGGCCGATATGAACACGATCGACGAGGTGAGCGACGTCGACTCGGCGATCTACCCCGCCCGCATCGAACTCCGGGCCGCGGGACTCGCGGTCGCCTCCATCGACACGCCGCTGGTCCACCTGGTGCGCCCGCCCGACGTGCCGATCGAGATGACCTGGTGGACGGAGTTCGCCGCACCGATCGCCTTCGATCCCACGGGCCTGCTCGCCGACCCGGCGTTCGAAGCTTCGATCGCCCCCGGCGGGGGGCTCGCCCGCCAGGTCGACGTGCTCGGCGCCGCGGTCGCCGCCGACGACGGCGTTGACACGCTTCACCTGGCGATCGTGCCGGCGGTCGTGGACCAGCTCGTGCGCATGGCCGATGGATACACGAGGGTCTCCGGCGGATCGATCCGGGCCGACGAGGGCGGTGCGGCCGACGCCCGAGCCCTGCTCGAAGATCTGCGCAGACTCGTGGCCGACGACGACGTCCGTGTGGTCACGATGCCGTTCTCGGCGCCGTCGCTGCCGAGCCTCGCCTCAGGTGGGCTCGCGGGCGACCTCGACCGACAGCAAGACCTCGGTGAAGAGCTCCTCGCCGAGCACCTGGGCGTCGGCGATACGACCGGCGTGGTCCGTCCGCCCCTTGGCGCGCTCGACGACGCCAGCCTTCGTTGGCTCGCCGACCGAGGAGCAACCACCGTGCTCGCGCAGGCGGACTCCGTGGTGCGAACGGCTCAGCCGAACGGTTTCGCACCGCTGCCCACGGCGCCGGTGACGACCTCCAGCGGTGCGGCACTCGACCTGGTGCTGCCTGACCCCGGCGTCCAGGCCCTGCTGAGCGACCCCCTCCTGACGAGCGATCCTGTTCGCGCGAGCCAGGCGGTGCTCGGGGAACTGGCCGCGATCTGGCGGGAGCAGCCGGTGCCGGGGCCCCAGCTCGACGGCAGCCAGACGGTGCGCGGCGTGGCGGTCTTCGTGCCGGCCTCGCTGCCCGCCACGATGTGGGACCCGCTCGTTCGCCGCTTGACCAGCGCCGCGTTCCTGCGGGCCGCCCCGGCCGACACCTTCGCCCGGCGCGTGAACCCGGTGCAGGAAGATGCCGTCATCGTGCAGTCGAGCGACGTGCTGGCCCGCGATTACGTCGAGGATATCCGCGAGCAACGCAGGAGCGTGGCCGCGTATCGGTCGATGCTCGAGCCGGCCCCACTTCCCACGCGGTTCGAGCGCAACCTCCTGTACGCGGAATCCGCCCAGTACCTGCACGATCCCATCGCCGGACGGCGGTGGTACGACGAGGTCCATGCCGCGACCGAGTCGGTCTTCAGTGACGTGCTCCCCGACGTCGAACAGGAGTTCCTGCTCACGTCGCGGGAGGGGTCGATCCCCATCCGCATGGGCGACCCCGGTGGGGTGCCGCTGCAGGTGCAGGTCGTGTTGCGCTCTGCATCGTTCGAGTTCCCTGCCGGCGCCGAGCAGCTGGTCACCCTCGAGGGCCCGAACGAGATCGTCACGTTCGACGTGGTGGCCAAGGCCAGTGGCCCGCAGACGATCAAGGTCAAGATCCGTGCACCGAGCGGACGTGACGTGGGCGAGGACCAGAACCTGACCGTGCGCACGACGGCGGTGAGCGCGGTGGCCCTGTGGACGACGATCGGTGCGGGGGTCGCGCTGGTGCTGTTGTGGTCGAGGAGGTTGGTCCGACGGGCGAGGCCATAGAGCCCTACGTACGCAACACCGCCTTGATGACGGCGGGCACGACCCTGTCGCGGCTGACCGGCTACGTGCGCATCGCAGCCCAGACGGCAGCGCTGGGCGTCACGGTGGGGGCGTTGGGCAACGTCTACGTGCAGGCCAACACGACGCCGAACATCGTGTACGAGCTCATCCTCGGCGGGGTGCTCACCTCGGTGTTCGTGCCGGTCTTCGTCGACCACCGCCGGGCCCAAGGGCGCGAGGCCGCATTCGACCTCGGGTCCCGCGTGCTCACGCTCGCGCTCGTGCTGCTCACCGTGCTCGCCGTCGTCGGCATCGCTCTGGCCCCGCAGATCATGCG
Source organism: Actinomycetota bacterium (assembly GCA_036379795.1). Classification (GTDB taxonomy): domain Bacteria; phylum Actinomycetota; class UBA4738; order UBA4738; family HRBIN12; genus JAOUEA01. Next base: position 17,860 of record DASVGA010000259.1, read on the forward strand.
GTTCTACCTCGCGGCCTCCGACGCCGTCGACCGCCAGGCGCAGATCGAGCTTGGCGTCTTCCTGCTCCGCTGGTTCATGCCGCAGGTCGTGTTCTACGGCATCGGGGCGATCGCCGGCGGACTGCTCAACGCCGAAGGTCGTTTCGGCCCGCCCATGTTCGCTCCCATCCTGAACAACCTCGTCGCGATCGCCGCCTTCGGCACGTACGCGCTGTTGCACGCGGGCTCCGCCCCCTCGATTGAGGGCACCTCGGGGCTCGAGAAGACCGTGCTCGGTGCCGGAACCACG
>DASVGA010000260.1:0-8243 GCA_036379795.1 Actinomycetota bacterium
CGGCCCGGCCATCGAGAGTTCGCGCACCCCCAAACCGAGCAGGAGTGGTGTGGCGAGCTCGTTGCCCGCGAGCTCGCCGCAGACGCCGACCCAACGGTCGTGTGACCGCGCGGCTTCGACCGTGGTCGCGATCAGGCGCAGCACCGCCGGATGGAGCGGATCGTTGAGAGCGGCCACTCGCTCGTTGCCCCGATCGGCCGCGAGCGTGTATTGCGTCAGGTCGTTCGTGCCGATCGAGAAGAAGTCGGCCTGCGGGGCGAGCACCGCAGCGGTGAGCGCGGCGGCCGGAACCTCGACCATGGCGCCGACCTCGATCCAGGCGTCGACGCCGGTCTCCGCCCGCGCTCGAGCGAGCAACGCCCTCGCCGCCGTCAGGTCGTCGATCGTCGTGACCATGGGGAACATCACCCTGACCGGGTGATCGGAGGCCACGCGCAGCAATGCTCGAAGTTGCGTGAGCAGGAGATCGGGGCATGCGAGTCCGAGCCGGATCCCTCGCACTCCGAGGAACGGATTGACCTCTGAAGGCTGTGCCAGTGCGGGGATCGGCTTGTCCGCGCCTGCGTCCAGGGTTCGCACCAGCAGCGGTCGGCCGGCCAAGATCTCCGCAGCCGCCCGGTACGCCTCCTCCTGCTCACGCTCGTCGGGCAGGGACGACCGCTGCATGAAGAGGAATTCCGTGCGGAACAGGCCGACCCCGTCGGCGCCGGCCGCGATCGCATCAGCGATCTCACCGGGACCGCCCACGTTCGCCGCCACTTCGACCGTCGTGCCGTCGATCGTGGTCGCCGGTTCGGAGGCTCGAGCGCGAACCCGGATCACCTCTGCATCGCGGGCGGCTCGCTCGGATCCCCATCGGATGATCGCCTCGGCGGTCGGCCTGACGTGAACCTCGCCTCGGATGCCGTCGACGACGAGGTGGATATCCTCTGTGAGTTCCAGCACGCGAGACCCGACCCCCACGACCGCAGGTATGCCCATCGCCCGGGCGAGCACGGCCGCGTGCGAGGTGGGCCCGCCGTACGCCGTGACGATGCCGAGACAGGTCTCCGGGTCAAGGGTTGCGGTCTCCGCGGGCGTGAGATCCGCCGCCACGAGGATGCCCGGCGCATCGATCCGCGGCGCCGGCATCGCGAGCCCGAGGATGCGGGCGAGTACCTGTGCTCCCACGCTTCGGAGGTCGGCTGCCCTCGCTCGCAGGTACTCGTCATCGAGCGCGTCCCACGCCTCGGCAACCGTTTCGACGGCATCCCGCCAGGCATGGGCGGCGGGGGAGCGTCGGTCACGGATCGCCGCTCGCGCCGGGTCGAGCAGCGCGTGGTCACGTAGGAAGAGGACGTGAGCGTCGAAGATGCGCGCTTCCTCTTCGCCGGCCTGGGCGGCCACGGTGCTGCGCTGGCCGGAGATCGCGTCGACCGTTTCATGCAGGGCGGTGTCCAGCTTGTCGAGCTCGACGTCGGGGTCCGACACGGTCGCCTCCGGGACCTGGAGCGGGGTCGCGTGGAACCTGCGCAGCCTCCCGATCGCGATGCCGGGCGACGCTGCCGACCCGGCAAGGGTCGCGTCGACAGACCGCTCGTCCCGGTCGCTCCGAGCCTCGGCCGGCTCGCGTCGAGCCGCCGACGCGGATCCGTCGTCTCCACGAGCCTGCGAGCGGCTGTCGTCGGAGGCCGATGGAGGCTCGTCGAACCCGCGGGCTGCGAGGGATTCCAGGGCAGCCACGGCGTCTGCGGCGTCCGGCCCCGACGCCCGGACCTCGAGCTCGTGACCCGACCGAACCCCCAAGGTCGCGACGCCGTTGAGGCTCGTCGCGTCGGCCGGACCGGTCCCGGTCGTCAGGTTCGCCAGCACGATGGAGGCGTCGTATGCGGCCGCGACCTGCACGAGTCGGGCGGCAGGACGAGCATGCAGACCATGGGCGACGAGAACCGGGATGACCGCCGTGACCATCGCGTCGGCGGGCCCCTCGGCGCTGTCACCCGGCGTCGGGGCGGCATCCGATCCCGTGCCGAGGTGCGCGACCTTGCTCGCGAGACCGGCGCGGGCTTCCGCCGCGACCGTTGCGAGCGGCATACCGAGCTTCGCGGTCACGGCGGCTGCGACCGCGCCTTCGACGAGAGGAGCCTCGCAGAGCAGGATCCGTGCTCGACGCTCGTCCCCCAGCAGGTCGAGGGCCAGCTCGGACGAGAGCACCGCGCTGCCGAGATCCATCAAGACCAGCACGCCGTCGTCGGACCACGCGCGCTCGATCGCCTGCATGACCAGGACCGCATCTGTTCCGATCGGATGCTCCGGCATGCCGGACGATCCGGGGTCGCCGATCGCCTCGAGCCCTCCGGCAGTCTCGAGCTTCACCTCGTCCCCGCCCATCTCGCGAGCGAGCTCGGCGACGCCCTCGGCGATGCGATGGCTGTGCGAGACGACCACGATGCCCACCATCTCGCGGTCCCTAGGCTCTCGAGGCCAGCACGCCGAGCAGGACGAGGCCGTAGCCGACGGTGGTGACGCCGAGAACGACGAGGCCGCGTTCCATGAGCCGGCGCCGGCGCTCGGTCAGCCCGAAGTCGAGCAGTACCGACCGCAGCCCGAGCATCGCGTGCACGGTGACCACGAGCAGGAACACCCCCTCGATCACGAAGATGACCGGCGTACCGATGTAGTCCAGCACCTGGGCGTACGTGCGCAATCCGCCGATCGAATCGACGACGAAGTGATGTGCCACCATGTGGATGGTCACCAGGAGCAGCAGGGCCACGCCGGTGATCGCCGTCCATCGCCAGCTGCGCGACCTGGTCGATGGCTCCGTGCGTGTCGCTGCAGCCATCAGGCTTCCTTCGTGAAGACGTGGATCGCGGCATACACGAGCACGATCGCTCCCAGCGTCATGAGCGCCCAGAACATCGCCTTGTGCCGGTTCGTCACGAATCCGCTTCCGATCAGGGCAAGCCTCGTGCCGTTGAGACCGTGCGCGAGTAGACCGAACACCAGCAGCACATCGAAGCCGAGGAACAGCGGGGTCGTCGCAATCTCGAGGAAGTCGCTCCAGGAACCTTCGCCACCCAGCAGCAGCGAGAGCACGGCGAGGTGCAGGTAAAGGTAGAAGACCAGCCCCAGCCCCGTGATGCGATTCAGCGAGAAGGCGAGGTGGCCTGTGCCCCGAGCGCGGACGTCGAACCATGCGATCGGCCCCGGCAGCTTCCGCGAGATCGGGCCGCTCACGCGACGGCTTCGCAGGATCTCCTCGACGCCCGGATCGCGCTCGGGCGAGGGCGCTCGTGTGTCGCTCACGCTCACACTCCGGTCGGGCTCGGTGGTCGGTCGGGCACCTCGTGGCCTTGCTCCTTGCGCCTGCGGCGGAGATCCTTGCGAAGGGACATGATGCGCTGAGCTGGGCGGACGTCGCTGGGGCATGCCTCGGTGCATTCGAACGCGGCGTGACAACGCCATACGCCGGCATCCTGATCCGCCCAGTCGAGGATCGCATCTCGGTCGGCACGGGGTTCTTCGAGCAGGCGTTGCGCATACGCCAGGGCTGCCGGGCCGAGGTAGGTGTCGTCGGTCGCGGCGACCGGACACGCGGAGAGGCAGAGGCCGCATTCGATGCAGTCTTCGTATCGCTCGTGCACGTCATCGCTGTCAGCGCTCCCGGTCGCCGGTGGCAGCTCACTCTCTCGGACGATGGGGTGTGGTTCCGGGAAGCGCCCGACGAACGGCGCCATGTCGACGACGAGGTCGTGGAGCACCGGGAGATTCGCGAGGGGATCGACGATGATCGTGCCGGATACATCGGACACGGGCGTCACGCACGCGAGCCGCTCCCGGCCGTTCACGCGTACCCCGCAGGTGCCGCACGACGCGTGGAAGCACGAATGCCGCAGCCCCACGGTCGGGTCATCGTGCAGCTGGATCCACCGGAGCGCCTCGAGCACCGTGGTGTGTTCACCGACCGGCACCTCGTACTCGTCAGCGTGAGGTGCACGGTCCCCGCGCTTGTAGCGGTGTACCCGGACCGTTCTCGTCACCGGAGGGCTCCCCGCCATCATGCTGCGTATGCAGCCGTGTGGGGGAGCAGCACCGTGTCCCGCGTCCGGCATGGTCGGAGGACCCCGAGCTTGGCGCAGACCGTGTCGGCGCAGACCTCGGCCATGCCGCGGAGCGTCGTGCCCTTTCCGCCGGTGATCGTGACGAATCCCTCGACCCCGTCGTCGACGGCGTGATCGATCGTCTTGAAGGTCCGGGAGAGCTCGCGGCCCGAGTCGGCGTCATCGCGCGAGCCGACCAACGGGCGAGCCGCGGACCACGCCGAACGGAACTCGGCGTCTCGCAGCGCCGGCACGAGCACGGAGCCCTCGTCGACCATGCGCTGCACATGGTCCGCCGGTACACCGAGGTCGTCGGGATCTTCGACCACCCACGAGCTGGTGCCGACGACGGTCAGCGCGCGCTGGGGCACGACGATGTCGCCATCACCGGAAGCGTGCAGGCGATTCACGACCATGTTGACGAAGCGACCGCGGAGGGCGAGCATCACGCCGGGAGAGGGGCGGATCGGCACATCGACACCCGCCATGCGTGCCACCTGCTCGGACCACGGGCCGGTCGCGTTCACGACGAGGTCGGCGCCGATGACCGTCTCCCGCCCGGTCACGAGATCGCGCACCCGTGCTCCCGACACGACCCCGCCGGCGAGCTCGAGATCGATCACGTCGACCCAGTTCAGGAGGTTGGCACCATTGGCCCTCGCCGTCGCGAAGAAGCGCATCGGCATGCGCATCGCATCCATCGTGGCGTCGGGCACGCGAACGGCCACCTGCAACGAAGGGTTCAACAGTGGCTCGAGACGGAGCGCCTCGTGCGGGCGCAGGACCTGCGTGGGGATGCCGGTCTGGTCACAGCCCTCGAGGAACGATGGAAGGAACGACATGTCCTCGTCGGTGACACCCACGAACAGCCCGTCGTTCTCCTCGAAGGATCCCGGAGCGATCCGCCGAAGGAGCCGATTCTCCTCGATGCACTCGAGAGCCGACTCCGGGTCGTTCACGGCGTAGCGCGCGCCGCTGTGCAGCAATCCATGGTGGCGTCCGGTCGTGCCCGAGGTGAACTCGCCGCGCTCGACGAGCGTGACGCGCACGCCTCGCAGTGCGAGATCGTGGGCGAGCGCGCCACCCGTGCCGCCGCCGCCGACGATCAGCACGTGCGGCGTCGGACCCGTACCCTCGTTCATCGGCGGATCATGCCATGATCCGGCCCGCGTTCATTCCCCGTGTTCCTGCCCCTGTGCGAAGTCACCACGCTCCGGCCCGACCGCCTCGTCGTCGTCGTCGTCCTGTCCTTCGGCGAACGAGCCCTTGTGCACCTCGGGAGGCTCCTGGTGGGCTCGCTCTTGGCCTTCGGCGAAGTCGCCATGCCGGTCCGCGTCGGGGTCGTGTTGCGCTTGGCCCTCCGCGAAGGATCCCTCATGTTCGTCTGGCTCCTCGTGCTCGTGGTGTTCGTCGTGATCGTCGGGCCCACCGCGGTCGGTCATCACATCTCCCTCTCGTCTCGGGCTACTCGACCCAGTCGAACGTGCGGGTCACGGCCTTCTTCCACATGGCGTACTGCTGCTCGCGTGCGTCGGCGTCCATCGCCGGGGTCCATTCCTTGTCCTTGCCCCAGTTGCCCCGCAGATCGTCGATGCTCGTCCACAGACCCGTGGCCAAACCCGCCGCATACGCGGCACCGAGCGCGGTGGTCTCCGCGACCGTCGGCCGGATCACCGGCACGCCGAGCACATCGGCCTGGGTCTGCATCAGTAGATCGTTGTGCACCATGCCTCCGTCGACCTTCAACGACGTCAGGGCGACGCCCGAGTCGGCATTCATGGCGTCGACCACCTCGCGGCTCTGCCACGCGGTCGCCTCGAGCGTCGCTCGCGCGATGTGCCCGGCGGTCACGAACCGCGTGAGTCCGGCGATCACTCCGCGCGCCTCGCTGCGCCAATACGGTGCGAACAATCCGGAGAACGCCGGCACGAAGTACACCCCGCCGTTGTCGTCCACCGACAGGGCGAGCTCTTCGACCTCGGGCGAAGCCTCGATCAACTTCAGGTTGTCGCGCAGCCACTGCACGAGGGCGCCGGTGATCGCGATCGAACCTTCGAGCATGTAGGCCGCCGGTTGATCGCCGATCTTGTACGCGACTCCGGTGATCAACCCACTCTTCGAGGGCACCGGGTCCGTCCCGGTGTTCAGCAGCAGGAACGATCCCGTGCCGTAGGTGTTCTTCGCCTCCCCGACATCGAAGCAGGTCTGTCCGAACAGTGCAGCCTGCTGGTCGCCTAGGTCACCGGCGACGGGCACGCCGGCGGCGGCGCCCACCGCTTCACCGTAGACCTGGCTCGAGGACCTGATCTCGGGGAGCATCGCCCGCGGCACCCCGATCGCGTCGAGCAGGCCGTCGTCCCATTCCAGGGTCTCGAGGTCCATCAACATCGTCCGGCTCGCGTTCGTCACGTCGGTGACGTGCTGGCCGCCGTCGACACCTCCGGTGAGGTTCCAGATGCACCAGGTGTCGATGTTCCCGAACGCGAGCTCGCCCGCCTCGGCCCGTGCCCGGGCTCCTTCGACGTTGTCGAGGATCCACCTGACCTTGGGACCCGAGAAATAGGTGGCGATGGGCAGACCGGTCTTCTCACGGAAGCGGTCCTGGCCGCCGTCGGCCGAGAGCTCGTCGCAGATCTTGTCGGTGCGCGTGTCCTGCCACACGAGCGCGTTGTGGATCGCCTCGCCTGTTGACCGATCCCACACGACCGTGGTCTCCCGCTGGTTCGTGATGCCGATCCCGGCGAGGTCACCAGCTGCGACACCGGCGTTCTCCAGGGCGCCGGCGATCACGTCCTGGCTGCGTTCCCAGATCTCGGCGGGGTCGTGCTCGACCCACCCGGGCTTGGGGAAGATCTGCTCGTGTTCCTTCTGGTCGATCCCCTTCACCTGACCCGTGCGGTCGAAGATCATGAAGCGGGTGCTGGTGGTGCCCTGGTCCAAAGCTCCCACGTAATCAGCCATGTGATGCCTCCTCTACTGGGTCGGGCACGTCGCCGCATGAGTCGGCGACCGTGCGCAGCAACAGGAAGGACGACGTCGCGCCGGGGTCTTGGTGCCCGGCGCTTCGCTCGCCCAGGTAACTCGCTCGTCCCTTCCGCGCCACGAGTGGGATCGTGTCGGACATGCCCTGCTCTGCGGCCTCGGCCGATCGACGGAGCGCCGCGGGCATCTCCGCACCCTCGGTGACCGCGGCGGCGAACGCGTCGCGAGCTGGGATCAGCGCGTCGAGCATCGTCTTGTCGCCCAGCTCGGCTTTCCCCCGCGCTTGCACCCCGGACACCGCGGCATCGAGCGCGGCGGACCAGTCTTCGACGGTGAGCTGAGCCTTGCCGGCCGTCGCCGCACCGAGCTGCAGGAACAGCGTGCCGTACAGCGGCCCGCCGGCGCCGCCGACGGTGGAGACGAGCGTCATGCCGACCGTCTTGAAGAGGGCGCCGATGTCGCCGTCCGTTTCCACGGTATCGAGCTTGGCGAGCACCGCCTGGAAGCCTCGGTCCATGTTGATGCCGTGGTCCGCATCACCGATCGCAGAGTCGAGGTCGGTCAGATGCTGCTTGTTCTCGGCGATCGTCGCGGCGATCGTCTTCAGCCATGCGACGACGGCGTCGTAGGACATCGCCACGACTCAGGTCACCCCCTCGTCACACGCCCCATCGCAGCCCCGCGGTCTTCACCGGAGCGTCCCACAGCTTCGTGAAGTCGTCGCTCAACTTCAGCAGCGTGATCGAGCAGCCGGCCATCTCGAGCGAGGTGATGTAGCTCCCGATCAGGTTCCTCGAGATCGTGATGCCGCGCCCGGTCAGGAACTTGTTGAGTTCGTTGTAGACCACGTACAGCTCGATCAACGGGGTGCCGCCCATGCCGTTCACGAACGCCAGCACATCGTCGCCGCTCGAGAACGGCCCGTCATCGACGATCGCCGTGGCCATCATCTCGACGATCTCCGACGCGGGCTTCATCTTCATCCGCTCGCGCCCAGGTTCGCCGTGGATGCCGACGCCCATCTCGATCTCGTCGTCACCGAGTTCGAACGTGGGCTTGCCGGCGGCCGGCACCGTGCACGACGTGAGCGCCATGCCCATCGACCGCGCGTTCGCATTCACTTCGCGGCAGATGTCGGCGACCTCCTTCAACGGACGCTGCTGCTCTGCGGCTGCACCC
>DASVGA010000261.1:0-2618 GCA_036379795.1 Actinomycetota bacterium
CGTCGTGGAGGCATCACCTCCGAGTCGCTTCACGATCGAGACGCAGGCGCGCCTCGAGCGCAAACGCGCCAGGGAGTGGAAGGTTCGATTCGTCCACCGATACGACATCGAGCCTGACGGATCCGGTTCGCACATCGTGTACACCGACACCGCCTCCGACATGAACTACAAGCCGTACTGGTTGCAGCCGGGCATCCGGATGCTCACCCGCCTGCTCGTCGGACGCGAGGACACGAAACAGCTCGAGAACCTCGCGAGGCTCGCCGAAGAGCGAGCCGGCATCTGAGCTTCACCGACCTCGGTCGGATTGACGAGCATGTGCGTCGCACCCTAGCGTTCGCACGAGACATCGCGGATCAGCCGGCTGCCTGCAGCCGGCCGACGTACGACCGGGGGTAGACGAGATGGAGCGGATCGACAGGCGCACGGCGCTGCAACGCGGAGCCGTGCTTGCAGGGGCGGCGCTGGTCGCGCCATCGGTGCTGTCCTCGCGTGCGAGGGCTGCGGCCCCCGGCTACGGCCCGCTCTTACCGGCCGCCAACGGGCTCGTGTCGCTGCCGGCGGGGTTCACGTGTCACGTCGCGGACCAGACCGGTGACCCCGTCTCGGGTCTTCCGGGTGGGCAGCCGGCGGCACCCGACGGACAGGCGTTCTACCCGCATCCGACCGACCCGAGGCTGCTGCGGGTGCTGCGCAACCACGAGCTCGACGCCGGCACCGCGCTCGGCAACGTGAGCAAGGCCTACGACGAGGCCGTCGAAGGAAGCGTGCTCGCCTACGACTTCGATCCCGTCACGATGCGCCCCGTCGACGCGTTCGTGGTCGCGAGCGGTCTGCTCTGGCCCTGCTCGGGCGGCGCCACGCCGCGGAAGACCTGGCTGGCGTGCGAGGAGGGCACGCATTTCACCGGGGTGGCGGCGTTGCCGAAGAAGCACGGCTACGTGTTCGAGATCCCCTCGGCCGTGAGCCGTCAGATCACGCCGGTGCCGTTGAAGAGGATGGGCCGATTCGTGCACGAGGCGGCGGTGACCGACCCCAAGACGGGCATCGTGTACATGACCGAGGACGACACGCCGGCCGGCTTCTACCGCTTCGTCCCCAAGGACCGGAACGATCTCTCGGCCGGTGGCCGGCTGCAGATGCTGGCGGTCCGTGGACAGCCCGGGTACGACACGCGCAAGCACCAGACGGTGGGGCGCGACCTGCGCACGGCCTGGGTGACGATCCCCGATCCCGACCCCGACCTGGAAGGTGGCGGCCCGGCCGCCCGGGTGGCCCGCCAGGGCATCGCACTGGGTGCCGCGACCTTCGACTACCTCGAAGGTGAGGACTTCCGCAACGGCGCGGTCACGTTCGCGAGCGCCTACGGCGGCGACAACAACCACGGGCAGATCTGGCGGTACACGCCGGACACGGGCATGCTGCGCCTGCTCTACGAGACCCACAACCGTGACGTGCTCGACACGCCCGACAACGTCGCGGTCAGCCCTCGCGGTGGGGTGCTGATCTGCGAGGACGGCTACCCGCGGAACTACCTTCGAGGGCTCACGCGTGACGGGCAGCTGTTCGACTTCGCCGAGAACCTGCTGAGCGGCGGGAGCTCCGAGTTCTCGGGGCCTGCCTATTCGCCCGACGGCAAGTGGCTGATCGTGGCGATCCAGCGCCCGGGCATCACCCTGGCGATCACCGGACCGTGGGGGACCGGTCAGCTGTAGTCGGGGACCTCACGTGAGGCCCGGGATCAGCCTTCGGGCGTTGTCCCCGTACATCTGAGCGAGCACGTCGTCGGGCAGGTCGAGGCACGAGATCGCCCAGCGTCCCTGTGGCGGAACGGGATCCGGTGAGTACGGAACGTGCTCGTCTGCGGTTTCGAAGAACCGGAACATCACCGCGTACTCCTCGGCCGATGGCGGCACGCCGTCGCTGCCGAACAGGATGCGATCGGGGTGACGCGAGATGAGGGAGGCCGTCGCTCGTGGCACGCGTCCGAGCTCGGCGACCCTGGCGGCGATGTCGGCGTACAGGTTGGGGTAGGTCCCGAGCATGCGGTCGAGGCGGCCGAGGTCCTCGGCGAGGCCGGCGGCGTGGGCGCCGAGGAAGATCACGTCGCGCCGGCGGGAGACGAGCGCTTCGAACGAGTCGGCGAGCGCGTCGAACGCCGGGAACCTCGACCGATCGCCGAACCACCAGTCGGGGTGCTCGAGCAGCTCCTCGAGTCGCTCGTTCCGCTCGTCGAGCGGATCGAAGAACGCCACCGGGTCGCCGGTGTGCACGAGCACCGGAAGCCCGGCGTCGGCACAGGCCGTCCAGACGGGGTCGAGGCGTTCGTCGTCGGGCATCACGAGCGCGCCCGTCGGGTCACGCAGGTGCAGGCCGAGGTCCTTCCAGGCCTTCAGGCCTCGGGCTCCGGCGTGAGCGGCATCACGCACCAGCGCCGCGAGGTGTTCTCCGAAGCCGGGGTGCTCGGCGAACGTTGCCCGGTTCCACTGGGCGAACGTGACGAACCGACCCGGATACGTCTCGTCGTAGCGGGCGAGGTTCGCGCGCAGCTCGTCGCCCCACATGCCGTCGAGGTTCACGACGGTCTCGACGTTCGCGGCATCCATGGTGGCGAGCAG
>DASVGA010000262.1:0-2370 GCA_036379795.1 Actinomycetota bacterium
GCCGCCCGCGGAGCGTCGGTCGTCGGCATCGACCTGTCGGCGGAGATGATGGCGATGCTGCGCGACAAGGCCGGTAGCGCCGCACCGCTCCCGCTCGTGCAGGCCGACGCGACCCGGCTTCCACTCGCCGACTCGTCGCTCAGCGGGGCGTACGCGAGATGGGTCCTGCACCTCATCCCGGAGTGGATGCAGGCATTGCGAGAGCTCGATCGGACGGTCGCCCCGGGAGGGAAGATCGCGATCGAGCCCGGCGGGTTCTCGGGCCCGCTCCGGGAGATCTACCTGCGCTACAGGCAGATCTTGGGCGACCCCGTCGTCGCGGTTGGGCTCGACCACGTCGACCGCGATCGGCAGCTCGATGAGGGATTCGCTTCGATCGGATGGGTCGTGCACCGTGAGGTGCCGGTCATCTACGAGCGCACCGTGACCCTGAACGAGATCTTCGACGAGATCCCCACCAAGCGGTGGTCCTGGACCTGGCGGGTCCCCGACGACGACCTCGCCGTCGCCACCGACGAGATCCGGGCCTGGGCGGCTCAGGAGCTCGGTGGCCTCGATGATCCGGCCCCGGCCGAAGCGACGCGCTGGCGCGTCTACGCCCGATCGTCATGACGGGCTCGATCGCTTTCGGGTCCGAGGCTCACCCGGTGACGTAGTCGTCGGGATGGTCCACCACACCGGGCGCGTCGTCTCGAACGTGCATCGCGGCGAGCTCGGGAGGGAGCGGTCCCTCGACCGGATCGGTGTCGGCCACGAGGTCCTTCTCGCGGTCGACCCCGTCGTCACCGTCGCCGTCGACCAGATCGACGCTCGTGTTCCTGCGGACCCGCTGCGGCTGTTCGCGACGAGTGCGGTCGTCGATCGTGTCGCCGTCGCGCTGCTCGGACGCCGTGGTGTCGTCGTCAGCGCCCTCGTAGCGGTCCATGTTGCTGATCATGTCCTCGAGCGCTTCCCCCGGGTCTTGATCGACATCGGTCGGAGAGGGCCCTTCGCTCGACGTGAACTGGTTGCGGTCGGTCATGGTCCCGTCACCGTACCCGAGCGCAGGCTCCGCCACACCCTCGCGGGGGTCGCGCGACGCCGGTATCCTGGGAGCTTCATCGCCGTCGCGCCCGTCGCCCCGGCGCCACCACGTAGGAGGTTCGACGTGCCGATCACCGAGGTCGAGAAGATCTGGATGAACGGCGAGCTCGTGCCCTGGCACGAGGCCAAGGTGCACGTGTTGAGCCATGCGCTGCACTACGGAAGCGGTGTGTTCGAGGGCATCCGGGCGTATGAGACCTCGCGCGGCCCAGCGGTGTGGCACCTCGACGCACATCTCGACCGCATGTACAGCTCCGCGGCGATCTACTTCATGGAGATCCCGTACTCGAAGGCTGAGCTCGTCGACGCCGTGAAGCAGACGATCCGGGCCAACGGGCTGCAGTCGTGCTACATCCGGCCGATCGCGATCCGCGGGTACGGCGAGATGGGGGTCAGCCCGCTCGCGAACCCCGTCGACGTCTCGATCGCGGTCTGGCCGTGGGGCGCCTACCTCGGCGACGAGGCCCTCGAGCAGGGCGTTCGCGTGAAGATCAGCTCCTGGCGCCGTCACGACCAGAACTCGCTTCCCTCGGCTGCGAAGGCGACGGGGGGCTATCTCGGTTCGATCCTGGCGAAGGTCGACGCGATCAAGTCGGGTCACGACGAGGCCGTGCTGCTCAACGCCGACGGCTACGTCACCGAAGGCTCGGGCGAGAACATCTTCGTCGTGAACGGGGGGAACCTCGTGACCCCCCCGACGAGCCATGGATGCCTGGCGGGTGTGACGCGGAACGCCGTCATGACGATCTCGCGCGACCTCGGCTTCCCGGTGGTGGAGCAGAACCTCGTGCGCACCGACCTGTACACCGCCGACGAGGTGTTCTTCACGGGCACGGCCGCCGAGATCACGCCGATCCGTGAGGTCGACGACCGCACGGTGGGTGCCGGGCACCGCGGGCCCGTGACGAAGGCGCTGCAGGACGCCTTCTTCGCCGCCACCAAGGGCGACGATCCGAACTACGCGGACTGGCTCACGTACGTCAACGACTGAGCCATGCAGGATCGCTACCGGCTGCCCCGCACGGTCGTGCCCGATCGCTACGACCTCGTGCTCGAACCCGACCTCGAGGCCGCGAGCTTCATCGGCAGCGCCGAGGTGGCCGTCGAGGTCCACGAGCGGATCGATGAGATCGTCGTCAATGCGCTCGAGCTCTCGATCGACGAGGCGTCGCTTCGAAGCGACGACGGCGTGCGGATCGACGTGACCGACATCACGCTCGACGAGGAGCTGCAGCGCGCCACCCTGACACTCTCCACGCCGGCCGCCGCGGGTGCGTGGACGCTCGC
>DASVGA010000263.1:0-3536 GCA_036379795.1 Actinomycetota bacterium
GTTCGGCAGGTGGAAGTCGCCGACCGAGACGGCGTCGGGGTCGCCGAGCGCCAGGCGGGCTACCTCGGCGGCGGTCCACGGCCCGATGCCGGGGAAGGTCCCGAGCCGCTCACGTGCGCTGGCCGCCGGCAGTGACGCGAGCGCGTCGATCTCCCGGGCTCGCGCGCAGAGCGCGATGAGCCGCTCAGCGCGGCGCCGCTCCACGCCGAACGGATGCATGCGGAACGACGGCATCGCCGCCACCGCGGCGGGGTCGGGCGGCGTGACGAGCTCGACCGGACCGGGCGCCGGCTCGCCGGCCGCGAGTGCGAGTCGGCGGTAGGCACGGCGCGCCTCGAGTCCGGTCACCTTCTGCTCGAGCACCGCAGCGACGAGCGCCTCGGTTGGCCGGCCGGTTCGCGTGAGCCGCACACCGCGCAGCCGTCGGTAGAGCTCATGCACGATCCGGTGCTGCGGCCGGAAGCCTCGATCGTCGTCGAGCAATCCTGCCCAGCCGGGCGCGTTCTCGAGGATCTCGTCGGCGCCGGGGCCCCACGCTTCCGCGAGCAGCCGATCGCCGTCGAGCGTGAGGTGCAGCGTGGCGGCGCCGTCGGCTGTGCGCGTCGCCCGCCAGACCTCCCGCTCGCCGATCAGCATCGTCGGGTCACCGGTGCCCCGCATCAGCGGAAGCATCGTTCGGCGCAGGTCGAGCGGCCCGGTAACGGGGAAGGTCCGCGCCAGCGCCGTCGCCATGATGGTGGCGAGCCTATCCGGGCGTGATGACGCCGAGGGAGGTCGCGATCGCTCGCACGTCGCCGGGGCCGGTTCCGCAACATCCGCCGACGATCGCCGCGCCGGCGTCGACCAGGTCGGTGGCGACCGCCGCCATGTCGACGTCGGCGCCGCCAGTCCAGGCTTTGGCCTGAGCGTCCCAGTCGGCGCCCCGGTTCGGATAGGCGACGACCGGCGAGGCGCTCGGTGCGACGTGGGCCACGGCCTCGACGGTCGAGTCGGGTGGCGTGCAGTTCACGCCGACCGCTGCGATCGAGGCCGAAGCGGTCACGGTCGCGATCGCGACATCGAGCGAGCCGCCGTCAGCGAGATGCGCCCCGTCGCGCAGGGTGAACGTGCACCATGCAGGCACCGGGTCGCCGAGCCGTTCGAGCGCCTCGACCAGGGCTTCGGCTTCGACGCCCGACGGGATCGTCTCGATCGCGAGCAGGTCCGGGGCGGCTTCCAGCAGCGGCTCGAGACGCGCAAGGTGGAAGTCGGTCAGCGCCTGCCGTGAGACTCCGTAGTTGCCTCGGTACTCGGATCCGTCGGCGAGCACCGCGCCGTACGGTCCGACCGAGGCGGCCACGAGCGGGCGCGGGCGGGCCCGGGCGGTCGCCTCGGAGGAAGCGAACCACTCGTCGCGGGCTCGTTGCGCGAGCTCGACGCTGCGACGCAGGAGGGCCGCGGCTCCTTCCTCGTCGATGCCCCGAGCCGCGAACCCCTGCTCGCTCGCCTGGTAACTCGCGGTGATCGCGATGTCGGCTCCCGCCTCGAAGTAGGCGCGGTGCACGTCGACGATCGCGGTTGGCGACTCGAGCAGCACCTTGGCCGACCAGAGCGCATCGCGGAGGTCGGCGCCGCGACGCTCCAGCTCGGTCGCGAGCCCGCCGTCGAGCACGCAGACACCTGTCCGGAGCAACGGAGTCAGCGGCCCTGCATCACGCACGAACTCCAGGCTACCGGCCGGTCCATGCGGCGGGTCCGGCGATCCGGGGAACCGGAAGCGACCGGGTGTTGTAATGCTCTCGATGGTGCGCTGGCTGATCCTCGTGGTTGCTCTCGTTTCGTGCTCGAGGGAGACCTCGAAGAGCGACGACGTCACGATCCGAGCGGCACTGTCCCCGGACCCGTGTGAACTGGTGAGTATCGCGGACGTCGAGATGGCGACCGGTGCACGCGTGCAGAGCAGTGGTCCGGTGCCCGATGAGGCCATGATCGTCTCGGGTGGCCCGCCTCTTTGCGAGTACGAGGTGCCCGGCAGGCACGGCACGATCATCGTCGCGGTGGACCCCACCGGGGCCGAAGAGTTCGCCAGGCTGCGCAATCGAGATCCCTCGAACACCAACCCCCTGAAAGGCCTCGGCGACGACGCATACAGCCAGGCGATGGCCTCCCTCTCCGTTCTCGTCGGAGAGGGCTACTTCGTGCTCGGAACCCAGCTTGGCGCGGGAGAAGAAGGTGTCAGGGATCTCCGAACCCTCGCCGAACTGGCTCTGCAGAACCTGGACGCCGCCTAGCTGGATCTTGCTCTTACCGCAGGTGTGCCGGTCGTCCCTCGGTGGGCCCGGCAGGATTCGAACCTGCGACACGAGGGTTAAAAGCCCCCTGCTCTAACCGGGCTGAGCTACGGGCCCCGTGAGCATCCTACGTTCAGCCGGGGTAGCGGTTCGTGATCGGCATGCGGCGGTCTCGCCCGAACGCTTTCGGCGTGATCTTCACGCCCGGGGCCGCCTGGCGCCGCTTGTACTCGTTGCGGTCGATCATGCGCACGACGCGCTCGACCAATGCGCGGTCGAACCCCTGCGCGACCATGTCGTCGACCCCGACGTCGTGTTCGACGTAGGCCTCGATCACCGGGTCGAGCTCGTCGTAGGGGGGCAGCGAGTCGGTGTCCTTCTGACCCGGTCGCAGCTCGGCGCTCGGTGCCTTCTCGATCGAGCGATCGGGGATCGGCGGCGTCTCGCCGCGCGAGGCCGAGTCGGTGTTCCGCCACCGGGCCAGCTCGTACACGAGCGTCTTCGGCACGTCCTTGATCGGCGCGAAGCCGCCGGCCATGTCGCCGTACAGGGTCGAGTAACCGACCGCGTACTCGCTCTTGTTGCCGGTGGCGAGCACGATCGGGCCGAGCTTGTTCGAGACCGCCATCAGCAGGTTGCCGCGAGCGCGCGCCTGCAGGTTCTCCTCGGTGACGTCGTCGTCGTGGCCCGCGAAGAGTTGGGCGAGCGAGTGGCGGTAGGCGTCGATCACGCTCGTGATCTCGACGGTGTCGAGGGGCATGCCGATGCGCCGGGCGCAGTCCTCTGCATCTTCGAGGCTCTCGGCGGAGCTGAACGGCGAGGGCATCGCGAGACCGCGCACGTGCCCGGCGCCGAGCGCATCGGCCGCGAGCGCGGCCGTGAGCGCCGAGTCGATGCCGCCCGAGAGCCCGAGCACGGCCTCGCGGAAGCCGTTCTTGCGCACGTAGTCGCCGAGGCCCAGCACGAGCGCGTTCCAGACTTCCTCGGTCTCGAGCGTCGGCCACGGCGGGCGAGGGTCGGCGAACGACGTGTCGCCATGGAGGTCGACGATCAAGAGATCCTCGGCGAACATCGCGGCTCGCTGGCGCACGGTGCCGTCGGGTGCCACGACCATCGAACCGCCGTCGAAGACCAACTCGTCCTGTCCGCCGACCGCGTTGATGTAGGCGATCCACGCGCCGGTCTGCCGCGCGCGGGCGGCGAGGATCTCGGCGCGCTGCTCCGTCTTGCCGCGGTGATAGGGCGAGCCGTTGATGTTCACGATCA
>DASVGA010000264.1:0-3647 GCA_036379795.1 Actinomycetota bacterium
GGTGGTGCTGTCCGAGGAAGGAGCGAACACATGACGCGTCGGTTCATGGCAATCGTGGTGGCGCTGACGATGCTCGGGTCGGCGTGCACGTTCGGCGCCGACGACACCGGTGGAACCGACGGTGGCGGCACCGCCGCCCCCGACGAACCGGTGACGCTGCGCGTCTGGACGCACCAGAACAAATCGTTCAACCAGGGCCTCAAGGATCTCGCCGCCGAATTCGAGGCGGCGAATCCCAACGTGACCCTGAAGTTCGAGACCTTCGACTACGACTCGTACATCCAGACGCTGCAGACGGCGCTTCCCGCCGGCACCGAGGCCGACATCCTGCAGATGTTCGGTACCTGGACGTGCAGCTACGCCGACAACCTGGCGCCGGTGCCCGACGAGGTCTCCTCGCTCGCCGACGCGCAAGCCGCGTTCTTCGAGGCGCCGATCGGCGGCTACGCTTGCGACGACACGCTCTACGGCTTCCCGCAGGAGTTCAACATCGAGTACGGCGCCACGCTCGTGAACACGGCGACCGCCGACGCGGCGGGCGTCGACGCGTCGGCGGGCTGGGGCTCCTGGGACGAGTTCATGGCCGACGCGAAGGCGCTCACCGAGACGCGAGACGGGGTGATCACCCGCGCGGGCTACCACTTCACCGCAGCCGATGCGCTCGTCTACTCATTCTTCTCGCTGATCCTGCAAGCGGGTGGGGAGTTCCTCTCCGACGACGGCACGTCGTTCACAATCGACACCCCCGAGGCGCGCGAGGCGATCTCGCTGATGCGGTCGATGGTCGACGAGGGCATCATCGACCCCGAGCTGTTCAACGACACCGCGAACTGGGTCGGCGACTGCTACTTCGAGGAAGCATGCGCGATGGGCCTCGTCGGCCCCTGGGTGGTGCCGGAGTACTCGGCTGACTTCCCTGAGGTTGCCGGCGCCACTCGGTACGTCGCCCTGCCGACGCTCGGGGAGACCCCCGACTTCGTCGCCGACTCGGGGTGGGGGCTCACGGTCTCGGCCAACAGCCCCGCGGCGAACGTCGCCTGGGACTTCGTCGCCTTCGCGGCTCTCGACGAAGCGAATGCGGCTGCCTGGAACGCTGCGACCGGCACGCTACCTGCGCTGCAGGCCAACGGCGAGGGCGCTGCCCGGGAGCAGCTGATCGCCGACTACCCGCACTTCGAGGCGTGGTTCCCTCTGCTGCAGTACGGCCAGTACGTGGGCGATCTGCCCGACCGGGATCTGCTCTGGTACGAGATCGCGTACCCGCACCTGTTGAGTGTGCTGCAGGGAAGTGAGAGCGTCGACGACGCGCTCGCCGCCATGGAGTCCGAGGCGAACGACACCTTCCGGTAGGGTCCAGTCGGCGTGGCGAGCGCGACGATCGAACGGCCCGACCGCAGGCGGCGCTTCTTCGGCGGGCGCGAGGGCGCCCAGCGCCGGTTCGTCGCGACCGTGCTCGCGCCCGGGCTCGGGTACATGGCGGTGTTCCTGCTGCTGCCGATCGTGTGGGCGTTCCTGCTCTCGTTCTTCGACTTCAGCCCGCGGCGCACCGGCAGTCCGTTCCTCGGTCTCGGGCTCGACAATCCGTTCGTGGGGTTCGAGCACTTCCGGCGCATGTTCGACTTCTCGAAGACCGCGCCCCTCGAGGTGCGGCAGTTCCACACGGCGCTCAAGGTCACCCTGCTCTTCGCGTTCGTCGTCGTGCCGCTGAACCTTGCGATCACGCTGCCGCTCGCGGCCATGGTCGAGTCGGTGCGAGACCGCTGGAAGGTGCTCTACCGCACCGTGTTCTTCCTGCCGGTGCTGACCTCGGCGGTGGGCGTCGCGATCATCTGGGGCTTCGTGTTGCACCCGCAACGTGGGCTGTTGAACGGTCTGATCTCGCGGGTCACGGGGGAGGTGACCGTGATCGCGTGGACGACCGACCCCGACCTCGTCTTCCTCGGCGTGCCGATCGCGCTCGTCGCGATCATCATCGCCTACCTCTGGCAGGACATCGGGTACAACCTGGTGATCTTCATCGCGGCGCTGCAGGCGATCCCCGACTCGGTCAAGGACGCCGCGCGGGTCGACGGCGCGAGCGCGTGGCAGACGTTCCGCTACATCACGCTTCCGTTGCTGAAGCCCACCATCCTGCTCGCGTCGGTGCTGACGATGATCTCCGCGTTCCAGGTCTTCGACCTCTTCCAGGTCATGACGAACGGCGGCCCTGACGATCAGACGCGGGCGCTCTCGCTCGACATCTACGAGAGCGCCTTCCGTTACCAGCGCATGGGGTGGGCGGCCGCGGTATCGGTGGTGCTGTTCCTGCTCGTGTTCACGATCTCGATCGTGCAGTCGCGGTTCTTGAAAGCGAACTGGGAGTACTGAGGTGGCGACCGCGATCGATCGTCCGCTCGAGCGCCCCGTCGAGACGACGCGCCCGTCGAGGCTGCCGGGGGAACGGCGTCATGTGCTCAGCCGCGCCGCGCTCTACACACTGCTCTCGATCTTCGGGGTGATCGCCGCCGTGCCGTTCGTGTGGATGATCCTCGCCTCGTTCAAGACAGGCGCCGAGCTGCGGCAGATCCCGCCGACCTTCCTGCCGCAGGATGCCACGCTCGGCAACTACGAGACGATCCTGAACGATCCAGACCTTCCGCTCTCGCTCTTCTACTGGAACTCGGCGTTCGTCGCGGTGACCTCGGTGGTCGCCACGCTGTTCACGAGCTCGCTGCTCGGCTACATCTTCGCGAAGTACCGATTCCGAGGTCGCCAGCCGCTGTTCTGGTTCGTGCTCGCCACGATGATGATCCCGGCACAGGTCACGATGATCCCCGGCTACCTGATCCTCGTGCAGCTCGGGTTGCTCAACAACCTGTGGGGCCTGGTGCTGCCGGCATTCGTCGACGCGTTCGGCATCTTCCTCATGCGCCAGTTCATGCTCTCGGTGCCCGACGACGAGATCTGGTCGGCGCGGGTCGACGGCGCGTCGGAGTGGCGCATCTTCCGGTCGGTGGTGCTGCCGCAGCTGAAGCCGGCGCTCGCGACGCTCGGCATGCTCACGTTCATGTTCCACTGGAACGCGTACCTGTGGCCGCTGATCGTACTGACCGAGCAGAGCAAGCGCACGCTGCCGATCATCCTCACCTGGTACGACACGCAGCACACCGCGCAGCAGAACCTCGTCATGGCGGCGTCGGTGCTGATGGTGATCCCGGTGCTGATCGTGTTCGCCTTTTCGCAGCGCTGGATCGTGCGTGGCCTGACCTTGACGGGCACGAAGTGACGACGATCACCCTGATCGGTGCGGGAAGCGCGGAGTTCACCGCCGAACTCGTGACCGACTTCTTGAGCGTCGTCGCGCTGCCCGAGGGGGAGCTGCGCCTCGTCGACATCGACCCGACCCGGCTCGATCTCGCGCGCCGGTTCGCCGAGCACCTGGTCGAGCGCAGCGGCAAGGCCTGGACCGTTCGCGCTGAGGTCGATCGCACCGAGGTGCTCGCCGGCAGCGACGTCGTGATCAACACGATCGAGGTCGCGGGGCTGCGGAACGTTCGCCATGACTACGACATCCCGCTGCGCTACGGGGTCGACCAATGCATCGGCGACACGATCGGGCCGGGAGGTCTGTTCAAGGCGTTCCGCACGATCCCGGCCTGGCTCGAGAT
>DASVGA010000265.1:0-2156 GCA_036379795.1 Actinomycetota bacterium
CACGTCTACAACGTGCTCGGGGAGCCGCTCGACACGACCCCAGACCAGATCAGCCCCGACACCTACTGGCCGATCCACCGTGAGGCTCCGCCGTTCGCCGATCTCGAGCCGAAGAAGGTGATGCTCGAGACCGGCATCAAGGTGATCGACCTGCTCGAGCCGTACGTGCAGGGCGGCAAGATCGGCATGTTCGGTGGCGCCGGGGTGGGCAAGACCGTGATCATCCAGGAGATGATCCGCCGCCAGGCCGAGCAACACGGCGGTGTGTCGGTCTTCGCGGGCGTCGGCGAGCGCACCCGCGAGGGCAACGACCTGTTCCTCGAGATGACCGAGTCGGGCGTGATCGAGAAGACCGCCCTGGTGTTCGGCCAGATGGACGAGCCGCCCGGCGTACGCCTTCGCGTCGCGCTCAGCGCGCTCACGATGGCTGAGTACTTCCGCGACGAGAAGCATCTCGACGTGCTGCTGTTCGTCGACAACATCTTCCGGTTCACCCAGGCGGGCTCCGAGGTCTCGACCCTGCTCGGCCGCATGCCGAGCTCGGTCGGCTACCAGCCGAACCTCGCGAGCGAGATGGGCGACCTGCAGGAGCGCATCACGTCGGCCGGCGGACGATCGATCACGTCGCTGCAGGCGATCTACGTGCCGGCCGACGACATCACCGATCCGGCGCCGCACGCGGCGTTCGCCCACCTCGACGCGACGACGGTGCTCAGTCGTGACATCGCCTCGCTCGGTATCTACCCGGCGGTGGACCCCCTCGACTCGTCCTCGCGCATCCTCGACCCACGCTACGTGGGCGAGGAGCATTACGCGGTGGCGCGGCGTGTGCAGGAGATCCTGCAGCGCTATAAGGACCTGCAGGACATCATCGCGATCCTCGGCATCGACGAGCTGAGCGAGGAGGACAAGGTCATCGTCTCGCGCGCTCGCAAGATCCAGCGGTTCCTGTCGCAGCCGTTCTTCGTGGCCGAGCAGTTCACGGGGCTGCCCGGCAAGTACACGCCGATCGACGAGACGATCGCCTCGTTCAAGGGCCTCACCGAGGGTGAGTACGACCACCTGCCGGAGCAGGCGTTCTTCCTGGTCGGGGGCATCGAGGAAGCCGTCGAGCAAGCCAAGCAGATGGAAGCTGCCTGAGCGATGAGCACAGCGCTCACACAGCCGAAGGCGGTCGCGCGATGAGCTCGGTCGAGGTGCACGTCGTCACGCCCGAGCGCGAGGTGTGGGCGGGCGAGGCCGAGAGCGTGATCGCGCACGGTGTCGACGGCGAGGTGGGCATCCTGACCGGACACGCGCCGATGATGGTGCAGCTCGCGATCGGGCCGTTGCGCATCCTGCGCGAGGGCGAGCCAGAGCTCCGCGCGGTGATCGACGGAGGCTTCATGCACGTGACGAGCGCTCCGGCTGACGAGGGCGCGCCGAGCGGCACCCGGGTCGACGTGCTCGCCTCGAGCGCCGAGCTCGCCGACGACATCGACGTCGAGGCCGCGCGCGCCCGCGCCGCGGAGCTCGAGGAACGCCTCTCGCAGCGAGACCGTGACGAGGACGAGACGGCGGGGATCGAGGCCGAAAGCAAGAAGGCGCTCGCCCGGATCGACATCGGCGGCTGAGCGTCGAGGCATCCCCTCGCACCTACACTGGTTCCCCCATGCAACGACTCCTCATCACGGGCGGATCGAGATGTGCCGGCACGATCCGGGTGGCCGGCGCGAAGAACTCCGCCCTCAAGCTCATGGCTGCGGCCCTGCTCGCCCCGGGGCGCACCGTGCTGCACGACGTGCCGGCTATCCAGGACTGCCTCACCATGGGTGAGGTGCTCGAGGGCCTCGGCGCGGGCGTCGCCTGGCGCGGGGGCTCGGTCACGATCGACGCGACCGAGCTCACCTCGGTGGAAGCTCCCTACGAGCTGGTCCGGCGCATGCGGGCGTCGACGGCCGTGCTGGGGTCGTTGCTCGCCAGGGCTGGGCGAGCCCGCGTCGCGATGCCGGGAGGCGACGAGATCGGCTCGCGTCCGATCGACCTGCACGTGCAGGGGCTGCGCATGATGGGCGCCGAGATCGAGTCGGAGCACGGGTTCCTGGTGGCGTCGACGTCGGGACTGCGCGGTGCCGCGATCACCCTCGACTACCCGAGCGTCGGGGCCACCGAGAACC
>DASVGA010000266.1:0-2530 GCA_036379795.1 Actinomycetota bacterium
GTCTACGCGCTCGACGACGATCGCGCCCTCGTCGCGACGCTCGACTTCTTCACGCCGATCGTGGACGACCCGTACGACTGGGGACGCATCGCGGCGACCAACGCCATGAGCGATGTGTACGCGATGGGCGGCACGCCCTTCCTGGGCCTCAACATCGTGAGCTGGCCGGTCGACGACCTTCCGCTCGACATGTTGGGACGGGTGCTGCAAGGAGGCATCGACGCCGCGCACGCTGTGGGCTTCCCGGTGCTCGGCGGGCACTCGATCACCGATCCGGAGCCGAAGTACGGCATGGTCGTGCTCGGGTTCGTCGACCCGCGGCGCATGCTGCGCAACTCGACCGCCGTGGCGGGCGACACCCTCGTGCTCACGAAGCCGATCGGCCTCGGCATGATCTCGACGGCCGTGAAGCGGGGTGTCACGACCGACGAGATGCTTTCGACCGCGGTCCAGCTGATGACCGCGCCGAACGAGGCCGCGGCCGAAGCCGCGCTGGAGGTCGGCGCCGACGCAGCGACCGATGTGACGGGCTTCGGCCTGCTGGGCCATCTGCACCGCATGCTGCTCGCGAGCGGCGTCGCCGCAGAGATCGACGCGAGCGCGGTGCCGCTCATCGCCGGCGCGCTCGATCTGGCCCGCAGCGGCGTCGTTCCGGGGGGGACCGAGCGCAACCACTCCTCGGTCGACCCCCACGTCGACTGGGGAAGTCTCACCGAGCCGGAGCAGCTGCTGCTCGCCGACGCCCAGACCAGCGGGGGATTGCTCATCGCGACCCGCGAGCCCGGAGCCCTCGTCGCATCCCTCGCTGCCCGCGCGGTACCGAATGCCGTGATCGGCGAGGTCGTGCACGGAAACTCGGGCACCGTCAGCGTGAACGGTCCACTCTCGGAATAATCGACCCCACTGGTAGCATTTGCACCTGCAACAGCGGCGGGCAAGCGCGCCCGCACGCGGGTCGCATCCCGGCGGGAGCACGATCGTGAGCGAGCTGGACGGCGTCTTCTATAAGGAGATCGTGGAGCAGGGCCTCCGCGAGTTCCCGAACGAGAGCTGCGGCGTGGTCGCGGCGGCCGACGGCGTGCCGGTGAAGGTCTTCCCGATGAAGAATGCCGACGCGAGCCCGGTGACCTACCGGCTCGACGGCAAGGAACAGCTCCAGGTCTTCGACGAGATCGACGAGCAGGGCTGGGAGCTCTGGGCGATCTACCACTCGCACACCCACTCCGAGGCCTACCCGAGCGAGACCGACACGAAGCTCGCCTTCTACCCCGACGCCCGCTACATCGTGGTCTCCCTCACCGACCGAGATCGGCCCGTCGTACGGTCGTTCTTCATCACCGACGGCGAGGTCACCGAAGAGGAGCTCACCGTCACATGAAGGGTTTCGGCACATGACCCCGACGCCGATGTTCAACGAGGACCAGGTGCAGCGCTACGCGCGCCACATCATCCTGCCCAACATCGGCGGCGCCGGTCAGCGCAAGCTGCTCGACAGCTCCGTGCTCGTCATCGGCGCCGGTGGGCTCGGATCGCCGATCGCGATGTACCTCGCGGCCGCCGGCATCGGCAAGCTCGGCATCGTGGACTTCGACGAGGTCGACGTCTCGAACCTGCAGCGCCAGATCCTGCACACGAGCGAGGACATCGGGCGCTCCAAGGTCGAGAGTGCGGTCGAGCACCTGCGCGCGATCAACCCGACGATCGAGATCGTCGGCCACGACACCCTGTTGTTCTCGACCAACGTGTACGACGTCTTCGAGGGCTACGACATCGTCGTGGACGGCACCGACAACTTCCCTGTGCGCTACCTCGTCAATGACGCCACACAATTCACCGGCACGCCGCTCGTATACGGTTCGATCTACCAGTTCGAGGGCCAGGCCACGGTCTTCATGCCCGGCCAGGAGACGCCGTGCTACCGGTGCCTCTTCCCGTCGCCTCCGCCGCCGGGAACCGTGCCGAGCTGCGCCGAAGGCGGCGTGTTCGGCGTGCTCCCCGGCGTGATCGGCGGCATCCAGGCCACCGAGGCGATCAAGCTCATCACCGGCGAGGGAGACACGCTCGAAGGCCGCCTGCTGCTCTACGACGCCCTGCACATGGACTTCCAGGAAGTGAAGATCCGCTGGGACGCCGACTGTCCCGTCTGCGGCAAGGAACCGTCGATCACCGAGCTGATCGACTACGAGGCGTTCTGCGGCGTGCCCGCCCGCTCTTAGACCACAGGAGAGACATCGACGATGGCCGTGACCGTGAAGCTTCCGACGATCCTGCGCAAGCACGCCGGGGGAGAGGCGAAGGTGGGCGCCGACGGCGCCACGTTGCGCGACGTGCTCTCCGATCTCGAGGGCACCTACCCCGGCATCACGAAGAACGTGATCTCCGACGACGGCGGCCTGCACCGGTTCATCAACGTCTACGTCAACGACGAGGACGTGCGCTACCTCGGCTCGCTCGAGACCGAGGTCGCTGATGGCGACACGGTGAGCATCCTGCCCGCCGTCGCCGGCGGCTGAGCGCCCCGGTTCGAGCA
>DASVGA010000267.1:0-6178 GCA_036379795.1 Actinomycetota bacterium
CGGCAGGCGGAAGTTCTCCGGCAGGGATTCCAGCGCCTCCTTCACCGCCTCGTCGGGGATGCGATCGAGCACCTCGGTCTCGGCGGAGAGCTCGACGTTGCGACCCCCGAGCCGGTCGTACAGGTACCACTCGTCGATGTCGTCGGGGCCCTCGACCGTCTGCGGCTCACGCTGCTTCTTGCGGTAGGTGTTGATGTAGCTGTTCGTGAGGATGCGGTAGAGCCAGGCCTTGAGGTTCGTGCCTTCCTTGAAGGTCGCGAAGGCACGGAAGGCGCGCAGATAGGTGTCCTGCACCACGTCTTCGGCGTCGGCCGGGTTGCGCGTCATGCGCAGCGCTGCCGCATACAGGTTGGGCAGCAACGGAAGCACGTCGCGCTCGAAGCGTTCGCGAAGGGCCGGGTCCTCGGCAGCGGCGGTCTGTGCCATGGCCGGTCAGTATCGCGCATGAAGGCAAGGCCCGACCGTGCCGATGGGTGTGCCAAGGAAACGTGCCAAGGAAACGTGAAGGAACCGTGACGCTCGAGACGCGGCGGGCCCGACTGCCTGGCATATCTCGACGACGATGGGAGGATAGGAACCACGATGCCCGACAACGAAGATCGCAACCCGTTCTCACGGCGACCGAGCAACGACACCGGCGGCGCGCCCCCGAAGCCGCGGTTCGCGCCGTGGCTGATCGTGCCGATCCTGCTCGTGGCCCTGCTGGTGTTCAACAACCTGCTCTCGGGTGCGACGACCGAGTCCATCGCCTACAGCGAGTTCGTGACGGCCGTCGAGGAAGGCCGCATCGATCCCGAGACCACGGTCAAGATCTCCGACTCCGGGATCAGCGGCGCCCTCACGACCGACGAGGGTCCCAAGGACTTCACGACGAAGCTGGCGCCCAACGTCACGCTCGACACGGAGTTCCGCAACTTCCTCGACGACAACGGCGTGGCGTACGAGTTCGAGCAGCCGAGCGTGCTGCTGTCGCTGCTCGTGAACATCCTGCCCTTCGCGCTGATCATGATCGGCATCTACTGGTTCGTGTTCAGACGCATGGGCGCGGGAGCGACCGGCGCGCTCAACATGGGCAAGAACAAGGTCAAGATCTACGACCGCAAGGAGATGAAGACCACCTTCGCCGACGTCGCCGGCGTCGACGAGGCCAAGGACGAGCTGCGCGAGATCGTCGAGTTCCTGTCGAACCCGAAGAAGTACCAGCGGCTCGGCGGTCGCATCCCCAAGGGCGTGCTGCTGCTCGGGCCTCCCGGCTGCGGCAAGACGCTGCTCGCCCGCGCAGTGGCCGGCGAGGCCAACGTGCCGTTCTTCTTCATGAGCGGCTCGGAGTTCGTCGAGATGTTCGTGGGCCTCGGCGCAGCGCGCGTTCGCGAGCTGTTCCAGCAGGCCAAGGAGAAGGCGCCGGCGCTCGTCTTCCTCGACGAGATCGACACGATCGGCAAGGGCCGCGGCGGCGTCGGCGGCGCTGGCCTCGGGGCGCACGACGAGCGCGAGCAGACCTTGAACCAGCTGCTCGTCGAGATGGACGGCTTCGACGCCTCCAAGGGTGTCATCATCATGGCCGCCACGAACCGCCCCGACGTGCTCGACCCCGCGCTCGTGCGCCCGGGCCGGTTCGATCGCCAGGTGGTCGTCGACCGTCCCGACCTGAAGGGTCGCGAAGAGATCCTGCGGGTGCACGCCCGCGGCGTGGCGCTCTCCCCCACCGTCGAGCTCCGCACGATCGCCGCGCGCACGCCCGGGTTCACCGGCGCCGACCTCGAGAACGTGGTGAACGAGGCCGCCCTGCTCGCCGCCCGGCGCGAGAAGAACTCGGTGACAATGGACGAGCTCGAGGAAGCGATCGACCGCGCGTCGATGGGCCTCGAGCGCAAGTCGCGCGTGATGAACGACAAGGAGAAGCGCCGGGTCGCCTCGCACGAGATGGGCCACGCGCTCGTCGCCCACTACTCCGAGAACCTCGACCCGGTGCACCGCATCACGATCATCCCGCGCGGCACCGCGGCGCTCGGCCTCACGATGACCCGTCCGCTCGAGGACCGCTTCCTCGCGACCGAACCGGAGCTGAAGGAGACGCTCGCCTACGCGATGGGCGGCCGCGTCGCCGAGGAGATCGTGTACGGCGAGATCTCGACCGGCGCGCAGAACGACCTCGAGAAGGCCACGCAGATCGCCCGCGCGATGGTGGCGGAGTACGGCATGAGCGAGAAGGTCGGTCCGATGTCGCTCGGCCACGACGACCCCAACGCGCTGTTCGGCGGCGGCCCCAAGATCTCGGCGGGGACCTCGGAGAAGATCGACGAAGAGGTCACGCGTCTGCTGGCCGAGGCGCACGACGAGGCCGAGCGCATCCTCGTGGAGCACCGCGACATGCTCGACAGGCTCTCCGCCCTGCTGCTCGTCACCGAGACGATCGACGGCGAGGACCTCGAGTCGTACACGAGCGGCATGAAGCCGATCCCCGACGCCGACGAGCTCCGTCAGCAGGAAGAGGCCAAGCAGCGCGAGTCGGCAGCAGCAGCCGCGGTGGTGGCCAAGGAGCGCGAGCCCGCTCGTGCGCCGCAGATCGCCATGCCGCCCGCGCCCCCCATGCCCACCGTCGACTGACGCTCAGCGGCGCTAGGCCGGCGGGCGTGGGTCGAGCACCAGGTCCCAGCGATCTCGCCATCGATCGAGGAACCGGTAGAAGTTCCGCTTCGACCACGTCGCGCGTTCGGCCGGAGGCGTCTCGAACCACATGCGGTGGTCGTGCTTCACCACCGGGACCGGCACCACCTCGGTCCGGAGCCCTCGGTCCTTGACCCGGAACGACAGCTCGATGTCGGCCGTGCGGTACCAGCGGAACCGCTCGTCGAAGCCCTCGATCGATGCGAGCACGTCGCGGCGCATCGCCATGCAGTAGCCCTCGACCGCATCGCACGGGCCGGGTCCGTTGACTTCGTCGAACTGGCGCAGGTCGTGCGTGACGATGCCGAAGGGGCCCACGATGCCGACCTCGGGGTCCTCGAGCGCCTGCTCGAGCGGGCCGAGCACGTCGCCCGACACCTCGATCGAGGGATCCATGACGAGCACGATGCGGCCGGTCGCACGGCGAAGGCTGGCGTTCATGGCGGCTCCCCATCCGCTGCCCTCGGCGAGCGAAACGACCTCGACATCGTCAGCGAACGCGTCACCGAACTCGCCGGTCACGTCGGCGACGACGAAGCGCACACGACGTTCCCCCCGGTGCGACCGGAACGACGAGACCGCACGTGCCACGTCGTCGGGCCACCCTTCGCACACCCAGTGCACGCTCACATCGTCGGTCGCCGGTTCGACGAGCCGTGACTCGATCTCGTGAGGCTGGAGCCGGGCGTCAGCGCTCTCGGCCGCTATGACCTCATCGAGCCGCCAGCCTCCGCCCGGCTCGTCGACGATCGTCCAACCGGCAGCCTCGATCTCGGCGCGCAGGGCGTCGGCGGCCTCGAACTCGCGTGCCGCTCTCGCCCCGGCGCGAGCCTCGGCCAACGCCAGTACCGCTGCGGGCGGTTCGGTCATCGAAGGGGAGCCGCGCCGCAGCTCAGGCGGTGGCGGCCTTCGTCGCGTTGCGCAGACGCGCGGCCATCTGCTGCAAGGTCTTCACGGCGATCGTCGGGTGCTCCTGCATCAAGCCGCGGAACACCCACTCGGTGAGTCCGAGCATCTTGATGTCGGACGTCGCCGTCACCGTGGCGGTCCGCGGACCGCCGTCGAGCAGGGCGATCTCACCGAAGAAGTCGCCTGGGCCGAGCGAGGCCTTCTTCTTGCCGCCGATCGTGACCTCGGCCGTGCCGTCGACGATCACGAACAGGCCCACTCCGGGTTCGCCCTCCCGGGCGATCACCGTGTCTTGCGAGTGGTCGATGTCCTTCACGACGCGCGCGATCGTCTGCAGGTCCTTGCGCGAGCACCCGGAGAACAGCGGCACCCGTGAGAGCTGCCCCACCACGTCACGCTTGGCCACGCCGGTTCCCCCTTCATCGGATGCGACCGCGCCATCCTAGCCGCGTTCGCCCAACGCGTGGGTCCGAAGGGTGGGTCAGGCCGGGTCGACGCGCCAATGCCGCCAGTACGCGGCCGCATCGAAGCCGGGAAGGTGCTGCGCCGCGGCCGTCTCGATCGCGCGCATGAAGTCCTCGGTGCGCGCGATGCCCATCGCGTGACGCTGCACGTAGCGCCCCACGATGCGCAGGAAGCGTTCGTGGCCGAACCGCTGCGACAGGTTCGCGAGCAGGCAGGCGCCGCCGAAGTACACGAGACCGTACTCACCGGGATGCATCGACCAGTAGCCCATGTCGTTCGTGAGCGCCGCGCCGGCGCTCGGCCAGCGGATGCCGCGGCACGCCTTCCTCGGGTCGAAGGGAAGCCGCATCGCCCACGTGGCGAACGACTCGTCGAGCCAGGGTTCGGCGTACTGATCGTTGCCGACGATGCCATAGAACCATTGGTGGGCGAGCTCGTGCGCCATCGTGATCCGCGACGGCTCGGAGAACACGATCGTGGGGTACTCCATGCCTCCGAACGACGCACGGCCGGCGAGCACGACGTCGACCTCCGGATACGGGTAGTCGCCGAAGGCCTCACCCAACGTGCGCACGGTGCGCGCCGCATCGGCGGCCAGGTCGCGAGCTCGTGCCGGCGTCACCGCACCCGGCTGGTA
Organism: Actinomycetota bacterium; assembly: GCA_036379795.1. GTDB lineage: Bacteria > Actinomycetota > UBA4738 > UBA4738 > HRBIN12 > JAOUEA01. Next base: position 4,679 of record DASVGA010000267.1, read on the forward strand.
CCAGACGACGACATCGGTGCCGCGGGCCCGCTCGACGATGCGCCGCAGCCGCCCGGCCGCCCACGCGAAGTCGCGCACCTGTGAGGCCGTGAAGGTGGTGCGCCACCGCTCGCCGTTCACCGCCGTGCGGTCGGTCACGATGCCCGACGCGGCGGTGTCGAGCGCGCGCGGTGTCACGAACGTCACCTCGTAGTCGGAGACGAGCGAGTAGAAGCTCTCCCCGAGGTTCTCGAACGGAGCCCGGTGCCAGCCCGCGTCGTCGTTGATCGACAGCGTCGGCAACGCCGTGCCCGCAAGCGCCAGCCCCCGGTGCACCCCGAATCGGTCGTCGATCGACGGGATGCTGATGGAGAGATCGAACGTGATCGCCACGCTCGCTCCCACCGCGAGCGGTGCGTCGAGCGTGACCTCCAGCTCGGTGCATCGCAGGCGCTCGTCGGTCAGCGAACCGCCGCCGAGGTTCGACACGACGATCGAGCGAACGCCGCACCCGCGCACGCCGTTGGACCAGACCCGCAGGTACACCTCGTTCAGCGGAACGCTGCCCACGTTCGTGAAGGTGACTGACCCGTTCCCGTTCCACTTCGCGCCTGCCTGCCCGGCCCGCAGGAAGAACTCGTAGCTCGCTCCTGCAGGGGTCCGCACGACCGTGCCCGCCGCCACCGGCGACGCGAGCGCGGAGAGCAGCAGCGCGAGGACCGAGAACGCCACGAGGGCGCTCCGGCTCAGACGTCCCACCGATCCCGATCGACCATGATGCACCGAAGAGGTATCGGACCGAACGGTTGGGGACTTGACCCCCATCGGCCCCACACGCACCGTCGGCCGTTCGGGGGGAACCTGCCGATCGCGTCTCAACCACGCCCACAGCGGTGCGGCAGACTCACGCCCCCGCGGTGTTGCCCCTTTTATAAACATGCTGTAGGCTTTGCGAACCAGGCAGCTATCCCCCGTTCGGGTGACGGTGATGATGGGAGGGGAGGAGCCCGTCCGCGGTGCTACATGCCGTCGTCAAGAACCCGAGCTTCGCATCCAGAGAACAACGAAGGGACAAGGATGAAACGCATCAAGAACCTGAGCGCCACTTTGGCGCTCGCAGCACTGGTCGCAGCGGGTCTGCTCATCTCACCGGCATCGGCGGTTGAGGCAGGTACGTGGACACAGTATCCCCAAGCCAGCACGGAATACCGTGCTTCGGTCCAGCAGCCCATCAACACAGCGAACACGAGCAACTGGTCATCCAAGAGCAAGGGTGGCGTACCGGTGATGTTCAAGCTCCAGCAAGGAACCGGAGCTGCCGTGTTCGAGTCGATCCTGAGTGACGCAGGTACGGACAACGACTTCGCGTTCATGTCTTTCACTCCGAGCAGCCCACTGCTGTTCCAGGACATCACCGAACTGAGCGCCACCTACGCCTTCACGCTCGGCAACTGCCATGGGGGTGCTCTTCGCTGGTCGGTTCGAGTCAGCCCGTCGCAGTCGGTGTTCATCTACTACGGC
>DASVGA010000268.1:0-3117 GCA_036379795.1 Actinomycetota bacterium
GCTCGACAAGCACGGCGCGATCGCACTGCTGGCGGCCTTCCTCGGCGAAGGCTGGGGCTGACGATCTGCGACGGGGCTACGTGGTGTCCTTGCTCCCGTGGTCGGGGATCATGCCCTCGAGACACGGCAGCTCGTCGATCATCTCCGAGGGGTAGGCCGCGATGAACGCCGGCTCGCCGGCAACCTCGGCCCCGACCGGATACTGCCCCCCCTGCACCTGGCCCTTCGTCACGGTGAGCAGGAAGGCGGAGATCTCCTCGAGCGTCGTGCCGTTCTGCTCCATCTCGGCGAGGTCGATGAAGATGTGCGTCGGCTGCGTGAACTCCACGATGCGGGTGTCGTCGCCGTCGGTGTCGAACTCGGCCTGGATCACGTCGGCGAGCGTGGTGGGCGAGATCACCGAGGCGCCGCTCACGGCAGGATCGGGCGTGTGTCCGTGGTCGGCGGTGAGCGCCATGACCCACTCGCCCTCGCCGACGAGCTCGTTCAACCGTTCGATGAGCACGGGAAGCTCGGCATCCTGCGCCTCGATGCTGTCTCGCATCTCCACGCTGTTCATCGAGTAGAGGTGCCCGATCTCGTCGATCAGCTTGTAGTTGACGAACAACAGGTCGGGGACGTCGTCGGCCCCGAAGCCCTCGCGTCTGATGACCTCCTCGATCAGGCGAGTCTGGAACGGGATGCGCGCCGGGGTCTTCAGGGCTTCGTCGGCGAGGGCCCCATCGAGCTCCAACTCGTGCCAGCGACCGTCGATGCGACCGTCCTGGCGGTCGATGCGGTCGAAGTACTCGGTGATCGGCGGCAGGTCGTTCACGTAGGCCGGGATGCGGTAGTACGGCGCCACGTTGCTCGTGAGGTTCCAGCTGAGTCCCTCGGCGCCGAGCGTCCTCGCGTCCTCGAGCTCGCGCAGCACGGCGATGTCGCGATCGCCCCCGCCCCACAGGGACCCGTGGCCCATCATGCCCAGATGGATCGCCACCGTCGCGAGCGTGCCCACGATCGGACGGTTGCCCTGGGCTCGATCGTAGAGATCGGCGAAGGTCGCGGCCGTGAGGTAGCGGGACCCCGATTCCCACGGGCTGGCCAGACGATCGCCGATGCGGATCGTGTGCGCGATCAGACCGTGGTTCCGCGAGAACGTGCCGGTGCCCATCGTCGCGTGGATCTGCGCCGTGCTCGGCGGCGACGAGCCCACCTCGGCGCGGTCGAACCAGGTTCCCCGCTCGATCGTGGCCTCGAGCTCGGGCCAGGCGCCGGGCCACGCGTCGAGCACGTTGCGCCCCGCGCCGTCCCAGACCACGACCACGATCAGCTTCGGGGGCTCGGCGCCCGGCACGAGCGCCTCCCTGAGCGGCGCGCCGTCGGCGGCGTCGAACGGGAACCCCACGAGCTCGCCCTGCGTGGGAGCGATGTCGGCGAGCGTCACGGGGCGCTCGACCGCTCCTTGTGCTCGGATGTGTCCGGGCCCGTAGAGCAGGAGCGGCACCTCACCCACGTAGTCCCACGGCCCCGAATGGGGAAGTCCGCCGTGCCCGACGAAGTCGGGTTCCTGCGGCAGCACCTCGATGTCGCCACCGCGGTCGGATCGGTGCCCCCGCCAGGTGCGCACCAACAGCTCGGTCGGCACGGCGCACGCCGAGCGCATGAGCTGCTCGCGCAGTGCCGTCTCCTGGGTGGCCCCGGGCGTGGCGGCTCCCACAGCGAGGGCGATCACGGCGATGCCGATCGCCACCTTCCTCATGCTGCCGCCTCCGACTGGGGCGGCACGAACGCGCCATAGTCCTCGCCGCCGAGCAGCAGCACCACCAGACCGATGTGCTTGGGTTCGGGCACGGGTCCGCGTTCGACCTGCCACTCGCTCTCGCCTTCGGGAACAGGCCGAGCATCCGCGACTCCCCAGTTCGTTGGCGTCCCGTCGCGCGCATCGAGCACGAGCAGGCCCGGCTCGGGCAGCTCCGCACCCGTGTCGTTCGTGAAGGTCATCACCGCGCCGTCACCTTCGATCGTGACCCGGGCCTCGATACCGGCCGCATCGGTGTACACGTACGAGACCGTGCTCGTGATCGGCGGAGGCGAGGTCCGTGGAGCCCCGCTCGGGCCGGGCTCGCCGCCACCCGTGCATGCCGCGAGCGTCACGGCGACGAGCGAGGCTGCGGATGCCCAGCGCAGGCTCGATCGAGAGGGGCGGCGGATCGGGAGGCGCATCGAGCGCGGGAGTCTAGCAGTGCGATACTCGGCGCCATGGCCAGCCGTGATGCCACCTACGTCGCCGTGATCGGCGCGAGCGACGCGACCGAGTGGGAGCTCGCGATGGCCGAGGAGGTCGGGCGCCGACTCGCCAGAGCCGGCGCCGTGCTCGTGTGCGGCGGCCTCGGCGGCGTGATGAACGCCGCGGCGGCGGGGGCGGCGGCCGAGCACGGAACGTCGGTCGGCATCCTTCCCGGCGACGACCGACGGGGCGCCAGCCCGCATCTCACGGTCGCGGTGACCACCGGCTTCGGCGAGGGTCGCAACGTGCTCGTCGCCCGCAGCGCCGACGCGGTCGTGGCCGTCGGAGGCGAGTTCGGCACCCTGAGCGAGGTGGCGCTCGCGCTCAAGATGGGCAAGCGGGTCGTCGGCCTCGGCACGTGGGATCTCCGGCGCGACGACACCGAGACCGATCCGCTCGTGCGAGCCGAGACGGCCGAGGAAGCCGTGAGGCTCGCCCTCGCCCCTCGGACCTAAAGCATCTTTCATCCCCATTGCGCCCTAGTGGTTCTGCGGTATCGCACTCACAGGCATCCGCCCACTAGCCTGCGCGTCGGAGCTGAAAGTGGCCGGCTTCGCGATCACCTGCCTCAGCGCGGCCGCCTACACGCGCGTTGCGGGTTCGAGCGCAGGCCGACCGCGGAGCTCGACGGCACGCGGGATCTACCCCCCCGCTGGCCGAGCGGAGGGGGCTTCCCTGCTCACCGTCGCTCGCCTCGTCGTCGGGCTCCATCTGTCCCGGTCGTGGGTCGTCGGGGGGACCACCCACGACCGGGAACCCACGTCACGCCGTGCGCCCGGACCTCATCGCGGTCAGGCGCTCGGGCGACCGCGCGACACCACCTTCCCGGCCAGCCGCAGCGCCGTCGC
>DASVGA010000269.1:0-4329 GCA_036379795.1 Actinomycetota bacterium
GGCAAGGCCCGCGGCTCGATCGCGCGCGCCCGCGCAGCGTCTGCCGACGGGCACGAGGAGGCCGGACCGCTCTCGGTCGTGCGCTGACGTCGACCCGTCTTCTGGCCGGCGTGTGCCAAGCTTCCCGCATGGACTTCGACGAAGCGTTGGTCACGCTCGGGTTCGCGCCGAGCACCGACCTGGCGTTCACGGCGGGTGGGGGCAGGCGCTACGACGCCCGGCCCAACGACTTCATGACGTACACCGTGCACGCGTTCGACGACGGCACGGCGATCTTCAGCTGGGAATTCGCGCTCGGTGACTTCCTCGCCGGCAAGGGGTTGCAGCTCGGATCGGACGAGGCGCTGAACCAATACGTGTTCCCCCGCGAGGATCTGCGTGGCGCACAGAGCGGCGCGTGGCTCGCCGGGGCGATGGAGCAGACCGACGCGCTGCTCTCGACGATCCGCTTCGACCGCCCCGAGTGAGGCACCCGATCGGTCAAGGCGGCTGGGCCGACTCGCCGATACCGAGATGATGCGTCGTCTCCTGTTCGCGCTCGTTCCGCTCGCCGTGGTTGCCGCGACGTCGGGCGTCGCTCGTGCAGCGCCGGAGCTTCCCGCGCCGGTGCCCTGCCCGGGATGTTGGACGCCGCCGGTCGAGACGAGCTGGCAATGGCAGCTCCAAGGACCCGTCGACACGTCGTTCGACGTCGAGATGTACGACGTCGACGGCTTCGAGGCGTCGAAGGGCCTGGTGAACGGGCTGCACGCCGACGGCAGCGCGGTGGTCTGCTACATCAGCGCGGGATCGTGGGAACGCTGGCGCCCCGACGCCGGCCGGTTCCCCGATCGTGTGCTGGGCCGGTCGAACGGATGGCCGGGGGAGCGGTGGCTCGACGTGCGGCGCCTCGCCGTGCTGCGCCCGATCATGGAGCGGCGGCTCGACATGTGTGCGCGAAAGGGCTTCGACGGGGTCGAGTTCGACAACGTCGACGGGTACGCCAACGCCACCGGGTTCCCCCTCGCGGGGGCCGATCAGCTCCGCTACAACGTCTTCCTGGCGAACGCCGCGCATCGCCGCGGGCTCACGGCGCTGCTGAAGAACGACCTGGGGCAGATCCGCAGGCTGCTGCCGTACTTCGACGCGGCGCTGAACGAGCAGTGCCATCAGTACGACGAGTGCGGTCGCCTCGACCCGTTCGTCGAGGCCAACAAGGCTGTGTTCGGCGTGGAGTACAGACTCGACGCCTCGGCCTTCTGCCCGGCCGCGAACGCGCACGACTTCAACTTCCTGCGAAAGCGCTTCGCGCTCGGGGTGTGGCGCGTGGCGTGCCGCTGACGGCCCGATCGGTCGCTCCGGCCTGGTGGCCGCCGAGCTAGCCCTTCACGGTTCGCCAATGGTCGGCGAGCGTGGGGTTCGCGCGATCCTTCGCGCTCATGGAGAGTCGGTCGTCGACGATCGGCCAGTCGATCGCGAGATCGGCGTCGTTCCACCGCACCGACGGGTAGTGAACGCCGCGCTGCCACCGTCCGTTCACGAGGTAGGCGTAAGCCGCGCGTTCGCTGACCACCTGATAGGAGTTGCCGAGCCCTCGCGTGACGAGCAATGCGACCGAGCGATCGAGCGTACCGGTCCACACCTCACCGGCCGAGGGTGAGTCGGGGCGCAGATCCACGATCGCGGCGAAGGCCTCACCGCTGATGACGTGCACGAGCTTGTCCCATGGCTCCGCGTGGATGCCTCGAAGCGTGCCTTCGGGCGATTCGGCGACGTTCCACTGCTGAGGGCCGAGGTCGGGAAGGCCGAGATCGCTCAGACGATCGGCGCGCCACACCTCACGGAACGAGGAGTTCGGGCGCTCCGGGTCGTCGATCACGTCGAGCTCGAGGATCCACAGGCCATCGAAGGGGGCGAGCGGCTGGCGTGGTTGTCGCACGGTGACGCAGACTACTCCGCGGTCCGAGCCGCGAGACGCCACGGCAGTCGATTGTCATCTTTATCCAATCGCTGCATACTTATGCGCCATGCAGGACAACGTTCGTATCGCCGTGCTCGGAGCCTCAGGCTATACCGGAGGCGAGCTGGTGCGCTTGCTGGCAGCGCACCGGCACGCGGCGGTGACGTTCCTCGGAGCCAAGGAGTCGGCGGGCGCGACGCTCACCGACGTGCATCCCCATCTGAGTGGGTCGCCGCTCGCGGCTGAGGTCCTGCGACCGATCGAGACGACGGCGATCGCCGACGCGGCCGACGTCGTGCTCTCAGCGCTTCCCAACGCAACGAGTTCGACGATCGTGCCGGCGCTGCTCGAGACGGGAGTGCGCGTGATCGACCTGGCGGGGGACTTCAGGCTCGCTGCCGAGGCCTACCCGGAGTGGTACGGGTTCGAGCACCCTGCGCCCGCGCTGCTCGAGAAGGCCGTCTACGGTTTGCCGGAACTCTTCGCCCCTCAGATCGTGGGGGCGGAGCTCGTCGCGAACCCCGGCTGCTACGCGACCGCGGCGATCCTCGGGCTGGCGCCCCTGCTCGGCGACGGTCTGATCGAGCCCGGCGCGATCCGGGTCGACGGGAAGACGGGCCTGTCGGGAGCCGGGCGAGCTGCGAGTGAAGCGATGCTGTACGCCTCGACCGAAGAGAGCGTGCGGCCGTATCGGGTGCCGCGCCACCAGCACACCCCCGAGATCGAGCGGGGACTGGAGCTCGCGACGGGCGCTGCACCGCCCGTGCTGTTCGTGCCGCACCTCGTGCCGGCGGTGCGCGGCGTGCTCACGACGAGCTACGCGACGCTGACCGAGGGCGCGACGACCGAGACGCTCACCGAAGCGCTGACGGTCGCGTACGCGGGCCGCCCGTTCGTGCGCGTGATCGCGCCCGGCGCGATGGCGGATTCCAAGCGCGTGCGAGGCACGAACGTGATCGAGTTGCAGGCCGTGGCCGACATCCGAACCGGTACCGCGATCGTGATCGGCGCGGTCGACAACCTGGTGAAGGGCGCGGCGGGGCAGGCGATCCAGAACCTCAACCTCGCGCTCGGCTTCGACGAGGCGGAAGGCCTCCCGACCCTGGCGGTCTACCCGTGAGCGGGGAGTCGGTGCCGTGAGCGTGACCTATCCGCTCGGGTTCCGCGCCGCGGGTGCCACGGCCGGCTTCAAGCCGAGCGGCCTTCCCGACCTCGGCCTGCTGGTGGGCGACCCCGGCACGACCGCGGCGGCGCTGTTCACCACGAACTCCGTTCGGGCCGCGCCGGTGGAGGTCGGGAGGGACCGCGTCGCGCGCGGCCACGTGCGGGCCGTGCTCGTGAACAGCGGTCAGGCGAACGCGGCGACGGGGTCGCGCGGGGTGCGGGACGCGGTCGCGACGAGCGCGGCAGCCGCGTCGCTGTTGGGTGTCGCCGACGACGAGGTGCTGCCGTGCTCGACGGGCGTGATCGGGGAGCCGCTGCACATCGAGGCGATGAGGCGAGCGCTGCCCGGCCTCGTCGGGGCGATCTCGTCGTCGGGGGAGGGCGGCGAGTCGTTCGCGCGCGCGATCATGACGACCGACACGGTGCACAAGCTGGCGACCGCCGATGGTCCCGGCAGCGTCCGGGTCGGGGGGTGCGCCAAGGGCGTGGGCATGATCGCGCCGAACCTCGCCACGATGCTGGCGTTCGTGACGACCGACGCCGGCGTGAGGTCGGAAGATCTTCAGCGCCTCGCAGCCGAGCGGCTCGCGCCACGGTTCAACGCGCTGACGGTCGACGGCTGTAGCTCGACGAACGACACGGTGCTGACGATGGCGAGCGGCGCGCACGAGGGCGGAGCGATCGAACCAGGTTCCTCGGGCTGGGACGCGCTCACGGGCGCGATCGATTCGGTTGGTGCGTCGCTCGTGATGCAGCTCGCGGCCGATGCCGAGGGCGCCACCCACGTGGTGATCGTCGACGTCGAGGGAGGGGCGGGCGACGACGATGCACGGCGCGTCGCGAAGGCGGTGGCCGACTCACCGCTCGTGAAGACGGCGGTGTTCGGCGGCGATCCGAACCCTGGCCGCGTGCTGCAAGCGGTTGGCGCAGCAGATGTCGCGCTCGACCCTTCGGCACTCGACGTGTGGATCGGCGATGTGCCGGTGACATCGGGCGGCGTGATCCCGCCGGCGTACTTCGAACCTGCGTCGGCGCTCGCCGACGAGGCTCGCGCGGTCATGAAGGAAGCCGAGATCCGGGTTCGGATCCGCATCGGTGACGGACCCGGTTCCAGTCGTGCGTACGGGTGCGATCTGAGCTACGAGTACGTGCGGATCAACGGGGAGTACACGACGTGAGCGCCGAGCGGGCCGCTCTCCCGCCGCAGATCAGACAGCGAACCGTCG
>DASVGA010000270.1:0-6742 GCA_036379795.1 Actinomycetota bacterium
TCCTCGCCCTGCAGAATCACCTGGTCGACGAGGTACAGCAGGTCTACCGTTCGCAGGGCGTGACGATCCACGACAAGCACATCGAGCTGATCGCTCGCCAGATGCTGCGCAAGGTGCACATCATCGACCCGGGCGACACCGAGTTCCTGCCGGGCGACATGATCGCGCGCCGCACGTTCGAGGAGCGAAACGCCGAGGTGGTGGAGGGGGGCGGCGTTCCGGCGTCGGCTCGCCCGGTGCTGCTCGGCATCACGAAGGCGTCGCTCGCGACCGACTCGTGGCTCTCGGCGGCGTCGTTCCAGGAGACCACGCGGGTGCTCACCGACGCGGCCATCTCGGCCAAGTCCGACCCGTTGCTTGGCCTCAAGGAGAACGTGATCATCGGCAAGCTCATCCCGGCCGGCTCGGGTCTGGCGCGCTACCGCAACGTGGCGGTCGACATCAAGCCCGATGCGATCCCCGAGTACTGGCTCGCGCGCCAGCGCGAGATCGCGGAAGCGGTGGCCGCCGAGTCGGGGGAGCCGGCGCTCGTTGGACTCACCCGCGAGCAAGCCGAGCAGATGCTCGGCGGCGGGTTGTCGTCGGTCAGCACCGACAAAGAGTAGCGACCCCGATCATCTGCAGGAACGACGGGGCGGGGCCTTCGGCCCCGCCCCGTCGGCGTTCCAGCGGCACGCCGTAGGCGTCCTACGCTCGATGCCTGACGTTGACCCCTATCCGACACCGATACCGTTTCCGCGATATGCATCGACATGTCTCGCGGCGGCCCGGCGCGCTGGTGCTTCTCGCTTGTCTCATCGCGACCACCGGCCTCACCGCGCCAGCTTCCGCCGTGACCCTAACGACGACGGCAGAGGCAGACGCATTCGTCTTGAGCAGCAGTCCGAACGGCAACCGAGGGCGTACGTCGGCACTGAAGGTACGCAACGACGTGAAGCTCAGCTACATCCGTTTCTCGGTCCCGGGTCTGCCGTCCGGTGAGGTGCTGTCGATCGCGACGCTGCGTGTGTTCGCGAGCTCCTCGGCTCGCTGCACGCTGGGTGTCGATGTGCTCCGGGCCGCCTCTGATGCGTGGGTCGAGTCGACGATCACGTGGACGAATCAGCCGGGTGTCACGGGGCCGGTCCTGGCCAACGACACGTGGAACTCGACCGGATACCGCGCCTTCGATGTCACCTCGGCCGTGATGGCAGGCGAACCGGTCAGCTTCGTACTGCGACACGCTTCAGGCTGCAGCGCAACCGCCGACTCGACGTTCCACAGCAGGGAGGCGGTGAATCGACCCCAACTGGTGCTGCAGACGGGTGGGGAAACGGTTGCCGCATGCGCCGACGGTGCAGACAACGACGGCGATGGTCAGACCGATTTTCCCGCGGACCCCGGCTGCTCTGATGTGACTGACACGGACGAGACCGATGTGGCGCCGCCGCCCGGAGTGGCGCAGGTGCGTCCGTGGCTCGAGACGCAGCCCGTCGACGGGCAGAACGACGTCGCCGACGACACGGCGATCTGGGTGAATCCGGTCGAGCCTTCCGAGAGCCTCGTGCTCGGGACCAACAAGAACGACACCGGCGTCGGGGGACTTCACGTATTCGATCTCGCCGGGCAGCGGCTCTCCAAGGTCTCGCACGGAACACGGATGAATGGCGTCGACGTGCGCGACGGATTCGTACTCGGCGCGCAGACGATCCCCCTGGTCGCGGTGACGAACAAGACCGTGAACGCCATCGACTTCTTCAGCATCGATCCTGCGACCGGGGGCCTGACGCACGTGGGCTCGGTGGCGTCGGCGGTGCCCGGCATCGCCGGCATGTGCATGTACCACTCCGGAGACTCCGGGGCGTTCTACGCGATCGCGACCCACGGCGGCAACGGGACGTTCGAGCAGTTCGCGCTCGACGGCAGCTCGGGGGTCGTGACCGCGCAGCTGGTCCGCACGGTCGATGCTCGCTCCACGATCGAAGGATGCGTCGCTGACGACGAGCTCGGCCACCTCTACGTCTCACAGGAGACGAAGGGGGTCTGGCGTTACGCGGCCGAGCCGACGGCAGGCTCGAGCCGAACGCTCGTCGACGACGATTCTCCGACCGGACACCTGGTTGCCGATGTCGAGGGACTCGCGATCTGGTCCGGGCCCTCGGGAACCGGCTGGCTCGTCGTCTCGAGCCAGGGTGAGTCCACATTCGCCGTCTACTCACGGCAGCTGCCGAACACCTATCAGGGGGAGTTCGACATCACTACAACCGAGACGATCGACGACACGAACTTCACCGATGGGATCGACGTCACGAGCGCGGCGCTTCCGTCGCCGTTCTCCGGCGGACTGCTCGTCGCACACGACCACAGCCCCGAGGGACCGCACGCGAGCAACTTCAAGTACGTTCGTTGGCAGGACATCGCGACGGCGCTCGGGCTCTGAGCCCCTAGATGTCGCGACGAGCGATCTCGACGAGCGCTGCATGCACCCCGCGCGGTCCCGCGAGGATGTCACCTTCAAGCCACCCGTTCCCACCGGACCAGTCGGTCACGACGCCGCCGGCCTCCTCGATCAGCAGACCGCCCGCGGCGACATCCCAGGGCGCGAGAGCGAGCTCGAAGAAGCCGTCGAACACGCCCGAGGAGACCCACGCGAGGTCGAGGGCCGCAGCGCCCGGGCGGCGGAGGTCCTCGAACCGGCTCATGGCTCCCTCGAACGCCTTCAGGTACCGAGGAAGCAACTCGGGACGTCGGAACGGGAACCCGGTTCCCACCACTGCGCGGTCGACGCGACGATCCGAGATTCGGAGCTGGGTCCGGGGAGCGCCTTCGGCGTGCAGCCAGGCTCCCTCGCCGCGCCCGGCGACCCAGGTCTGACCGAGGAAGGGCGCGCAGACCGCGCCGGCCACCGGGGCGCCCTCACGCACGAGCGCGACCGACACGCCCACGGCCCAGAAGCCATGCGCGAAGTTCGTGGTGCCGTCGAGGGGGTCGACGATCCACGCGTCGTCGAGGTCCGCACCGCCGGACTCCTCCCCGTGGACCCCGACGCCGCCGCCCTCGACGGCCAGCACTTCGGCGATGGCCCGCTCGGCGGCGAGGTCGACCTCCGTGACGTAGTCGCCCGCGGCGCCCTTGGTGCGAACCGAGGGTGCGGCGTCGAGACCGGCCCTGCGGACGATCTCCGCGCCCCGCTCGACTGCCATCGCCGCGACGGAGACCTCAGGCGACAGCGACCCCATCGGGCGGGTAGGCTAGCAGCGCACGTGCATCGCGCTCGCCGACAGGGAGGCAGGCCACCTCAGGGCCCGCCCAGGCACCCCGACGGCGTTGACGCTCGTGCGTGTGACCTGTAGCTTTGTTCCTCGCGCCCCGGCTCGGCGGGCCACCGGCGCGTTCGATCCCGATCAGTGCTTCACCGACAGGGCTCAGGCGCCGTTCGCGCTGCGTCCCAGCGGTATCGCACGGGCCCGCGGGCTCGGCTCACGCCGGGCTCCGGTGTTTGACAACGACAGAGTGCAGACGAGAGACCCATGCCCACGATCGAGCAGCTGGTACGCAAGGGACGCACGTCCCCCAAGTCGAAGACGAAGGCTCCCGCTCTGCGCGAGTCTCCGCAGCGGCGTGGCGTCTGCACCCGGGTCATGACCTACACCCCGCGCAAGCCGAACTCGGCGTTGCGCAAGGTCGCGCGCGTACGGCTCACGAGCGGCTACGAGGTCACCGCCTACATCCCCGGCGAGGGTCACAACCTGCAGGAGCACTCCATCGTGCTCGTGCGAGGCGGCAAGGTGAAGGACCTGGCCGGTGTGCGGTACACGATCGTTCGCGGCACCCTCGACACCGCCGGCGTCAGGGGCCGACGGCAGGCGCGTTCGCGCTACGGGGCGAAGAAGGGCGGGGAGTAGCCACCATGCCGCGCAAGGGCCCAGCCGTTCGCCGTGAGGTCGCGTCCGACCCCGTGTACCAGAACCCGCTCGTCACGCAGCTCATCAACAAGGTGCTGCTCGACGGCAAGAAGACCGTGGCCGAGCGCGCCGTCTACGAAGCGCTCGAGCAGATCAGCCAGAAGACCGCCAACGACCCGGTGATCACCCTCAAGCGTGCCGTCGATAACGTGCGGCCGATGCTCGAGGTCAAGTCCCGAAGGGTGGGAGGCGCTTCCTATCAGGTACCCGTCGAGGTCAGGCCGCAGCGTGGCACGACGCTCGCTCTGCGGTGGCTCGTGAACTACAGCCGCGCGCGGCGCGAGAACTCGATGGCCGAACGGCTCACCGCCGAGATCATGGACGCCGCCAACGGCACCGGCACCTCGGTGAAGCGCCGCGAGGACATGCACAAGATGGCCGAGGCCAACAAGGCCTTCGCGCACTACCGCTGGTGATCGACGAGGATCCTCGGAGCCGGCCTTCCAGGGCCGGCTCTCGACTGAAGGGGGACCGGTGATGGCCGTCCCCGCGGAGACGATGCAGGTGGCGACGACCGAACAGGACGTGAAGGTCAAGGGGGCGAAGGGATTGAATATCCGTGAGTACCCTCTCGCCCGCACGCGCAACATCGGCATCATGGCCCACATCGACGCTGGCAAGACGACCTCGACCGAGCGCATCCTGTACTACACCGGCAAGGCCTACAAGATCGGTGAGGTCCACGAGGGCACGGCCCAGATGGACTGGATGGCCCAGGAGCGCGAGCGGGGCATCACGATCACCTCCGCCGCCACGACCTGCCAGTGGAAGGGTCACTGGATCAACATCATCGACACCCCCGGTCACGTCGACTTCACCGTGGAGGTCGAGCGCAGCCTGCGGGTGCTCGACGGGGCCGTCGCGGTGTTCGATGCAGTCGCCGGGGTCGAGCCGCAGTCCGAGACGGTCTGGCGTCAGGCCGACCGCTACGCGGTGCCGCGCATCGCGTTCGTGAACAAGATGGACCGCACCGGTGCCGACTTCCGGCGCACGATCGACATGATGGTCGATCGGCTCGCCGCCAACCCGCTCGTGCTGCAGCTCCCTTGGGGCTCGGAGAGCGACTTCCACGGGGTGATCGACCTCGTGCACATGAACGCCCATTACTGGGAAGGCGACATGGGCGAGGAGTGGAAGGACACCGAGATCCCCGAGGAGTACCGCGCCGAGGCCGAGCAAGCCCGGCACCTGCTGTTCGAGCGGCTCGCCGAGCACGACGAGCATCTGATGGAGAAGTTCGTGCTCGAGGACGAGCCGACCGTCGACGAGCTGCACAAGGCGATCCGCAGCGTGACGCTCTCGGGCGAGGGCGTGCCTGTGCTCTGCGGCTCCGCCTTCAAGAACAAGGGCGTCCAGCTCGTGCTCGACGCGATCGTGCACTTCCTGCCGAGCCCGCTCGACGTGCCGCCCCTCGAGGGTCACCGCCCGTTCAAGGAAGACGTGCACATCGTGCGCGAGCCCGACGACGCCCAGCCGTTCTCCGCCCTCGCGTTCAAGATCATGAGCGACCCGTACGTGGGCCGGCTCACCTACCTGCGCATCTACAGCGGCGTGCTGCACAGCGGCACACACGTCATGAACTCCACGAAGGACCGCAAGGAACGCATCGGACGCATCCTGCAGATGCACGCCAACCACCGTGAGGACAAGGAAGCCGCGTACACCGGCGACATCGTGGCCGTAGTCGGCCTCAAGCACTCCACGACGGGTGACACGATCTGCGACCCCGACGATCCGGTCGTGCTCGAGAACATCACGTTCCCCACGCCGGTGATCTCGGTGGCCGTCGAGCCGAAGACGAAGGCCGACCAGGACAAGCTCGGCAACGGCCTGATGAAGCTGTCCGACGAGGACCCCACGTTCGTCGTGAAGTACGACGACGAGACCGGCCAGACGGTGATCTCGGGCATGGGCGAGCTGCACCTCGACATCATCGTCGACCGGCTTAAGCGTGAGTTCTCGGTCGACGCCAACGTCGGCAAGCCGCAGGTCGCCTACCGCGAGACGGTCCGCAAGCAGGCGCACAAGGTGGAGACTCGCTTCGTGCGCCAGACCGGCGGCAAGGGGCAGTTCGCGCATGTCGTGATCGATCTCGAGCCGACCGGACCTGGCGGCGGCTACGAGTTCATCAACAAGATCGTTGGCGGCAAGATCCCGCGCGAGTACATCCCGGCGGTCGACCAGGGCATCCAGGAAGCACTCGACAACGGCATCATGGCCGGCTACCCGATGGTCGACGTTCGGGCCACGCTGACCGACGGGTCGTTCCATGAGGTGGACTCGAGCGAGATGGCCTTCAAGATCGCGGGCTCCATGGCCGTGAAGGACGCCGCACGCAAGGCCGATCCGGTGCTGCTCGAGCCCGTCATGGAGTTCGAGGTCACGACCCCCGAGGAGTTCATCGGCGACGTGATGGGCGATGTGACCGCGCGCCGCGGGCGCATCGAGAACATCGATGAGCGCAGCGGTCAGAAGGTCGTGCGGGTGATCGTGCCGCTCGCCGAGCTGTTCGGGTATGCGACCGAGCTCCGGTCGCGCACCCAGGGCCGAGCGGCGCACAGCCCGATGCAGTTGCACGCGTACAACGAAGTACCCGCGCAGATCGCGAAGGAGATCGTCGCCCGGATCATGGGCGAGTAGGGCCACGAGGGGAGACGAGCGAGATGTCGAAGCAGAAGTTCGAGCGGACGAAGCCGCACGTGAACATCGGCACGATGGGTCACATCGACCACGGCAAGACCACGCTGACCGCGGCGATCACCAAGCGCCAGGCCGACAAGGGCCTCGCCCAGTTCACC
>DASVGA010000271.1:0-2046 GCA_036379795.1 Actinomycetota bacterium
TGCGCCTCGGTCGGCGACTGCGCGACCGACGCCACGGGGCGGAACGACCACGCGATCTGACCGAGCACGGCGAGCGCGAGACCGACACGCAGGATCCGCGAGAGCAGCCGGGCTTCGGCGGTCGTCGAGGCCCGCATCGTCATCGCACCAAGAACAGCGTCGCGAACAGACCGAGCCAGACGACGTCGACGAAGTGCCAGTAGTAGCCGACGGCGTGCACCCCGTCGGCCCCGCCGTCCCGGTACGCGCCCTGCGCAGCGCGCGCGAGCACGACGAGCATCAGCACCAGGCCCGCGAGCACGTGCAGCCCGTGCAAGCCGGTCATCGCGAAGTACATCGTGCCGTACGCGTGACTCGACACCTCGAACGCGAGACGCGAGTAGTCGTACAGCTGGAAGCCGAGGAAGACCGACCCGAGACCGAGCGTGACGGCGATCCAGGTGCGGAGCCCTGCGATGTCGGCCCGCCCCGCCCGCGTGGTTGCCAGGTGGAAGGTGCCGCTCGACAGCAGCAGCAACGCGGTCGCGACGGCGGAGACCATCGTGTCGAGCTCGACCCCTTCGGGGGGCCACGGCGAGGTGCGCGCCCGCAGCGCGAAGTACGCGCCGAACAGGCCGCCGAAGAACAACAGCTCCGATGCCAGGAACAGGATGGTGCCGAAGAGCAGGGGAGAGGCCCCGGGGCGCTCCTGGTCGGGTTCGGCGGCTGCGACGAGGGCCATCCTGGCCCAAGTTCTATCGGCCGGGTGCGTCAGCGGCAACGACGCCCGATGATGCTCGCTCCTGCCACGATGGGGCCATGGCGACGCAGACGTTGTCTCCGGAGCTCGGGGATGCGCTCGGCACGTGGGCCGTGGAGCCGCTCACGGTGGCGGTCCTGCTCGTGATCGCTTCCGCGTACCTCGCGGGGCTCGTGCGGATCGCGCGGGCGGGGCGCGGCGTCGACCGGACCGGCGTCGTCGCCTTCTCGAGCGGTTGGCTCGTGCTCGCCCTCGCCCTGCTGTCGCCGATCGACGTCTACGCCGACGTGTCGTTCTCGGTCCACATGGCCCAGCACCTGCTGCTCACGTTCGTCGCGCCCGTGTTGCTCGCGATGGGAGCGCCCGTCACGCTCGCGCTCGGCGCGCTGCCCGCACGAGCGGCACGCGTGCTCGCCCGCGCGATGCGCTCGCGTGCCGTCACACCGCTCACGTCTCCGCTCGCCGGATGGAGCCTGTTCGTCGGCGTACCGGTCGTCGTGCACGCCACCCGCCTGTTCGAGTGGTCGCTCGGCTCACCCGGCTGGCACGCGCTGGAGCACGGACTCTGGATCGGCGTGGCCCTCGTCTACTGGTGGCCGATCGTTGGCGCCGATCCGAGCCCTCGGCCTGTGCGCTACGGCGTTCGGCTGCTCTCCCTCACACTGGTCATGCCGGCGATGTCGTTCCTGGCCTTGGCGATCTACACGGCCGATCGTCCGCTGTACCCGACGTACGCTGCACTCCCGTCGCCGTGGGGTCCGGGCGCGCTCGACGATCAGCGCAACGCCGCCGCGATGATGTGGATCGCGGGCAACCTCGCGCTCGTCGTCGCGATGCTCGTCGTGGCTGCCATGTGGAAGCGCCACGACGACGAGCGGCAGCGCCGTCTCGAGGCGCGTGAAGACGCCGCGATCTCCGTGGCGTAACCGGCGGCACCGTTGGGTAAGGCGCTCCCGTACCCGACGAGGGCGAGGAGGGGAGAGACCATGATCTTCGGGATCTTGGCGTTGATCGGCTTGATCGCCGTGCTCGTGTGGATCTTCTGATCCTCAGGTTGCTTCCGGCGGCCTGAGCACCGCGACGGCCGCCACGTCGTAGCCCGATCCGCGGAGGTGCTCCGCACCTCCGCGGTCGAGCGCCAGCACGATGCGTTCGATCGTGACCCCCACGGCCGTGAGGGCTTCGGCGGCTCGTCGCACCTGGTGCCCGGTCGTGCTCACGTCTTCGATCAGGCATGCGCGGGCCCCGCGCGGCGCGTGACCCTCGATCTGTGACTTCGTGCCGTAGGCCTTCGGCTCCTTGCGCAC
>DASVGA010000272.1:0-4849 GCA_036379795.1 Actinomycetota bacterium
GGCGTCGGGCATCTCGGCGATCTTCGCGAGGAGGTCCTTTTCCCCGGCTGCCCGGTCGCTGCCGCGGCGCGCCTCCGCCTTGGCCTCGCGGGCTCGCTCGCGCATCGCGGCCTTCTCGTCGGCCGTGAACGTCTGTGACGAACCCGCGGTCGTGCGCTTGGCCTTCTGCGTCGTTGCGGACTTCTTCTCTGGCATGACGAAGCACCTCCGGAGCGTCGTGGTGTGGCGGCCATGCTAGCCGCGGGTCAGCTCTCCGGGCGGCGTCCGGCTACGAGGCGAGCGATCAGCGCGCCGGCGAGCACGGCGATCAGCACGAGGGTCAGCGGCGCGCGCCACGAGCTTGATGACTCGTCGCCCGGGCTCGGCTCGCCGGCCTGAACCTCGTGCGGGTCGACGGTCCAGATGGCATCGGCCGTCGCCACGTAGACCAGCCCGTCAGGGCCGAGGACCACATCGGTCACGCCTGCAGGGAAGCGTGCGACCTCTGCGGGCTCGCCGCTTCCCCGGGCGCCGTCGGCCAGTCGCCAGAGCCGCCCGTCGAACGATCCGAACCACAGGTCGCCGTCGACGACCGCGCATCCCGTCAGGGCGATCGGAGACGGGAAGACGGCGATCGGATCGACGAAGCGCTCGTCGCCTGCACTTCCCGTGACCACGGGCCACCCGTAGTTCGCGCCTTCCTCGATCAGGTTCACCTCGTCGTCGACGTCGGGGCCGTTCTCGGTCTCCCAGAGCTCGCCGTTGGCGGGGTCGACGCAGAGCCCGAACGAGTTGCGGTGGCCGATCGACCACGCGGGGTTGTCCGGGCCGAATGGGTTGTCGGGCGGCACGTCGCCGTCGGCCTCGAGGCGAAGGATCTTGCCGCCGATGTCGCTCGGATCCTGTGCGCGTTCGCGCTCGTGCGCCTCACCGAGGGCGACGAACAGCGTGCCGTCAGGCGCGAAGACCATGTCGCCACCGTTGTGATAGCCGGCGGCCGCGGTGAGTCCGACGACGAGCACCTCGGGCTCGCCGGTCGCGACATCGCCATCGCTTCGCAGCCGCACGAGCCGGTTCAGCCCATCGGCCGGATCGGAGTAGTACAGGTAGATCCAGGATCCCCGATCGAAGTCCGGGTGGACGGCGATGCCGAGCAGCCCGCGCTCAGCGCCGGGGACGACCGGAACCGTGGTCAGCGGTCGATCCGCCAGCTCGCCTGCTGGCCTGACGACCCGCACGCTGCCCGTGTCCTTCTCGGTGAACAGCAATGTGCCGTCGGGAAGGAACGCCATGTTCGTCGGGAACGCCAGCCCCTCGAGCGCGGGTTGCGGATCGAGGGCGGCGGCTTGCGCCGGGCCGGATGCGACGATGACGGCGGCGATCAGGACGAGCACGGGCGCGGCGCGCATGCTGCGACGGTATCGCGGCCCGTCACGAACGCTCGGCGGCTGGGGTGGAAGGAGCCTTCATGTACTCGATCGATCACGTCGTGCTCGCCGTTGCGGACCTCGACGAGGCGGGGGAGCGGCTCCTACGGGAGCACGGGGTGGCGTCGGTTCCCGGCGGCGTGCATCCGGGTTGGGGAACCGGGAACCGCATCGCGCCCCTCGGCGACGGCTACGTCGAGCTGATCTCCGTGGTGGATCCGGATGTCGGCCGCACCACGGCGCTCGGGCGCGAGCTGCTCGGGCTTACATCCGACGGCGCCGACCGATGGTTCGCGGTGTGCCTCACCGACACCGATCTCGACGCGACGGCGGCCCGCCTCGGGCTCCGCGTCGAGCCGGGGTCGCGGACCCGTCCCGACGGGCAAGAGCTACGCTGGCGGGGTGCCGGCCTCACCGACGACGCCCGGGAGCCGGGGTTCCCGTTCTTCATCACGTGGGACTCCCCGCCCGAGCTGCACCCGGGCCGCACGACCATCCGCCATGGTGTCGACGTGACCGGCATCGCGAACGTCGAGCTGTCGGGCGACGCATCACGCCTGCGCGACTGGCTCGGTCCCGACGGCGACACCCTGCCGCTCACCGTGGTCGAGGGCGATCCCGGCATCCGCGCCGTGACGTTGTCGACCGGGGAAGGATCGGAGCTCCGCTTCGCGACCGGTTGAGCGCCTCGCTCGAGGTCGCGCCCGGGCCAGGGCTCGGTCGGGTCTTCAGGAGAGGGCTCGGTCGAGGTCCTCGATCAGGTCGTCGGGGTGCTCGATGCCGACCGAGAGTCGCACGAGGTCGGCGGGTACCTCGAGGGGAGACCCGGCGACGCTCGCGTGGGTCATGGGGCCGGGAACCTCGATGAGCGACTCGACCCCGCCGAGCGATTCCGCCAGGAGGAACAGCTCGGTGCGCCTCGCGACGGCGAGCGCCTTCTCGGGGCTGCCGACGCGGAACGACACCATGCCGCCGAAGTCGGCCATCTGCCGTTTCGCGACCTCATGGCCGGGATGCTCCTCGAGCCCCGGGTAGCGCACCTGCGTCACGCCCGGATGCGTCGAGAGGTATCCGGCGATCGCCCGTGCACCCGAGCAGTGCGCGCGCATGCGAACGGCGAGCGTCTTCAAGCCCCTGAGCGCGAGGTAGCAGTCCATCGGACCGGGGACCGCGCCGACCGCGTTCACGAGGAAGCCGAGCCGCTCGATCCACGCTTCGTCGCTCGTCACGATCGCGCCGCCGATGAGGTCGGAATGGCCGCCGATGTACTTCGTCACGCTGTGCACGACGGCGTCGGCACCGAGGCCCAGCGGCCGCTGCAACGCCGGGGTCGCGAAGGTGTTGTCGACGACCACCCTCGCTCCGCGCTCGTGCGCGAGCGCGCTCACGGCGCCGATGTCGACGATCTTCAGCAGCGGGTTCGACGGGGTCTCGATCCAGACGAGCTCGGTCGAGCTGGTCATGGCGCTGCTCAGCGCGTCGAGGTCGCCGAGGTCGACGGTCGAGAACGTGAGGCCCCACTCGCCGAGCACCTTCGAGAGCAGCCGGTAGGTGCCGCCGTAGACGTCGTCGGCCAGCACCACGTGGTCGCCGGGACGCAAGGTGAGCAACAGGGTCGTCTCCGCGCCGAGCCCGCTCGCGAACGAGAACCCTCGGGTGCCGCCCTCGAGCGAGGCGAGCGCCTGCTGCAGCGCCTCGCGGGTCGGATTGCCACCCCGCGCGTAGTCCCACACCTTCGGCGAGCCGACCTCGGGCTGCGCGTAGGTAGACGTTTGGTAGATGGGAACGTTGACCGCGCCGTAAGGAGCGTCGGGTTCCTGGCCCGCATGGATCGCCCGGGTCTCGAACCGGTGCTGCCTCGATGCCGTCGCATCGTCGTCGCTCGGCCGCTCGCTCATCGACTCCTCATCGCATCTCGGGTGGCTTCTTCCAGCCACGTGCGTGCAGCTCGTCGAGCGCTTCGGCGCCCTCGCGCGCCCGGGCCCACAGCGTGGCCTTGCGTTTGGCGTCGTGCCCGGGCGCGAACTCGCCGCGCACCAGCCGGTTGCACGTGTCATCGCCGCAGGCGCAGTAGGTGAACAGCGGCTGCGCATCACGCGGCACGGCGGTTCCCCGCCTGTAGGGCGTCGCCGGCAGCGATGCCGCCGGCACCACGATGACGCCCTCGCTCGGATCACCCGGCGCGAAGCGCTTGCCCTCGAGCGCGTAGAGACCCGTGAGGGCTGCGAGCGCTGCGTCGATCCGGTCGGGCGACGAGAGCTCGTCGGTCCGCACGCCCTGTGCGCGCAGCACCGCCGACCTCCATGCGTGCTTGCGGGTTCCCTTGGGCGCGAGGCAGCCTGCGAGCACCACGGCCGTCGCGTGCGGGAACACCTCGAGCGCAGTGCCTCGCACCTTGCCCGCCGAATAGACCGGGAAGCCGGCCGCCGCCGCGTGAGCGAAGACCTCGAAGCCCACCTCCATCCAGGCGAAGAACCGGTTGCCGACGCCGTGGGCCTCGCTCGGGGTGTTGAACGACGAGATGTTCAGCGAGGCGAGCTCGCGCTCGGTCAGCCTGGACCGGCCGGACGCGGCCCATCTGGGGGGCGAGTCGATCGCGACCACGTCGGGTCGGAGCTCGCCGATCAGACGCCGCACGTCGGGCACGTGCACGCGCGACGAGACGTGCAGCGGCACGAGGCGCTCGTCGAGCAGCACGATGTCGAGCCCCTTGCCGACGCCCACGTCGATGCCGAGGGACCGCGCCACCGCTCCGGCCGCCTACCGCTCGACCTGGCGACGGTGGGCGATGAAGTCCAGCAGGTCGCTGCGGGTCAGCACGCCGAGCACCTGCCCGGCCTTGGCGATGAGGACCGCCGGCGCGTGTTCCAACTGGTCGAACGCGGTCTCGATGGGCTGATCCCATTCCACGAACGGGATCGGCGGCGCCATGACCTCGGCGACATCGGCCTGCAGCGCGTCGGGGTCGCGGAAGATCCGGTCGAGCAGCTCCCGCTCGCGGATCGAGCCCACGAAGTCGGAGAGGTCGGGGTGCTCGTGGCGGATCACGGGGGCCTGGGAGATCGAGAACTCCTGGAGCACCTCGATCGCGTGGCGCACCTTGTCGTGGACGCCAACGGTCACGAGCGGTGGGAGGTCCGGTCCCTTCGCGGCCAGGACCTCCTCGACGCGGACGACCTCGGGACGGTCGAGCATCCCGACCTGGAGGAGCCACGATTCGCTGTACAGCTTCGACAGGTAGTTGCGCCCCGTGTCCGGGAGCAAGACCACGAGCGTCGTCGACGCGTCGAGCTCGCGGGCGACCGTCAACGCGGCGAACACCGCGGTCCCGCTCGACTCGCCCGCGAGGATGCCCTCCTGCCGGGTGATCGCCCGCGCGGTGCGGAACGCGTCCGCGTCGGAGACCCGCACCCACCGATCGACGATGTCCGGATCGAAGGTCG
>DASVGA010000273.1:0-2274 GCA_036379795.1 Actinomycetota bacterium
GCAGCACGGCGCTGTACACGCCGACCTTCGCCTCGTTGACCGCACCCTGCCCGCTCATCAGGATCGAGAGCACGAACAGGTCGGTCCAGAAGATCAGCTGGGAGAAGAGCGTTCCCGGAGCGCGCAGGGCCCCGAACCGCAGCAGCGCGCCCGTGCGCTCCTCGGCGATGCCCTCGCCGGTGATCTCGTGCGGGAAGCGGCGCTGCTCGCGCTGCCAGCCGTACGCGGCGATCGCGAGCGCGAGCGCCCACGACGCGCCGAAGGCCCAGCTCGCCGCGCCGGCGCTCGCCGACCAGAGCGCCCAGAACGCGAGGGTGAACACGATCCAGCCGAGCGGCTGCGCGGTCCACTGCGAGTAGAGCGTGTAGCGCATGATCTTCAGGCCGCGGGTGGCGCCCATGTAGGTGAACGCGAGCGCCGCGAAGGGCACGGTGACCGCCGCCGCGCGGAAGGCGGGGGCCGCGGCCTCGGCGTCGCCGAAGAACGTGCGCGCGAGCCACGACGATGCGGCATACGCGATCACCGCGAACGGGATGGACACGCCGGCAGCGATGAGCGCTGCCCGTCGGACCAACGCACGCCCGTGCGCGCCCTCGTCACGTCCGACGAGGATGGCCACGAGTCGCACGTTCGCGACGTCCATGCCGAACCGGGTGGCCGCGGCCGCGATGAACGCGAACTGCGTCGTGACCGTCACGATGCCGTAGGCGCGATCGCCGAGACGCTGGGTCATGATCACCTGCGCCGCGAACGTCGCGACGGCCCCGATCGCGAGACCGAGCACGTTCTGCCCGGTATTGCCGAGGATCACCCGTTGGTCGGAGCCGCCCTTCGGCTGCGTGGCCACGGCTTCCTCGGCGCTCTCGGCATCCATGACCGGCCAAGTATCCCCGACCGTCTACCCCTCGACGGGATGCGCACTTCAGGGCGGGTCAGTTCTCCATATCCCAAAGGTGCATCGCGGCGTAGGCGCGCCAGGGTCGCCAGCGATCGGCCCGTTCCCGGATCGACCTGTCCTCGTCGGGCACGCCGAGGGTCGTGAGTGCACGACGAACGCCGAGGTCTCCGATCGGGAATGCGTCGGCGTCTCCCAGCGCTCGCATCGCGATGTAGCCGGTCGTCCAGTCCCCGATGCCCCTGATCGAGCGGAGGGCACACGCCGTTGCCTCGACATCGGCATCTCCGGACAGGTCGAGCGAACCGCTCGATACGGCCTCGGCCACGGACTTGATCGCATCGGCCCGGACCTTCGGCATGCCGAACGCATCGCTCGGCGCACCGGCGAGTCGCTCCGGAGCCGGGAACATCCTCACGATCGGGCCGACGGGCGAGGCGAGCGGATCCCCGAACCGCTCGGCGATGCGGCCGAGGGTCGTGCGCGCTCCGGCCACGGACACCTGCTGGCCAACGATCGCGCGCACGGCGAGCTCGAACCCATCGATCGCGCCGGGAACCCGCGTGCCCGGAACCGCACGCACCAGCGCTCGAAGCATCGGATCACGAGCGAGGGCGGCATCGATCACCGCTGGATCCGCGTCGAGATCGAACAGCCTGCGCGCCGCTCGTTCCGCGCACTCCACCGAGGAGGCGTCGAGACCCTCGCCGATCACACGCAGCAGCACCCGAGGCGCCCCGACGATGCCCTGCTCGAGCTCGATCACCAGCCGCGCCCCGCCGGGCGATCGCATCGAGCGGGCGAACCGGCCGTCGTGGACCTGCTCTACACCCGGGATCGCTCGGGCGCGGAGGAACGCGAGCGCGCGCTCGAACGCGAAGGGCGCGCGGTAGGCAAGCTCCAGCTCGTGCACGCTGCGGTATCCTCACCGTCGAACCGAGGGGGAGTATCCCTCAGGCACCGCCGTCATCCCGGCCTCACGGCCCGGTGGTGCCGGTCGACCGGCCTTCGAGCCGCCGACCGGAGAGACCTTCGGCCCGATCGCCGGCGACCCCGCCGGCCGGACCGAAGGGAGCTGCTCCGTGGATGTCGGCATCTGGGTGTGGGCAGGGTTCATCGCCTTCACGATCTTCCTGCTCGCGCTCGACCTCTTCGTCTTCCATCGCGAGGCCCACGAGGTCTCGTTCCGCGAGGCGACGAAGTTCAGCGTCTTCTGGATCGGGCTGGGTCTCGCGTTCGGTCTGGTCGTATTCGTGTGGCTCGGTCCCGACGCCGGGGGCGAGTACCTCGCTGGCTACCTGATCGAGAAGAGCCTCTCGGTCGACAACATCTTCGTCTTCGCGTTGATCTTCACGTACTTCGGCGTGCCCGCGAAGTAC
>DASVGA010000274.1:0-5422 GCA_036379795.1 Actinomycetota bacterium
AGACCTTCCCCGGTCAGACGGAGCTCACGTCCACGCTCTGGTTCAACGTCGCGTCCCGATCGACCC
This sequence comes from Actinomycetota bacterium, assembly GCA_036379795.1. Lineage (GTDB taxonomy): Bacteria > Actinomycetota > UBA4738 > UBA4738 > HRBIN12 > JAOUEA01. The sequence goes on from DASVGA010000274.1 coordinate 67, forward strand.
CGGTGTGGCTGACCTCGTTCCGGCCCGCGTCGGGGGGCGCCACGCTGCTCGTGGGTCTCAACGGCAAGGGCAAGCTGATCGCCCGCAACAACGTGGCCAAGGTGACGTACGCCAGCGCGATCACCGTGACGAGCGGCTGGCACGAACTCGAGGTGCATGCCCTGACGGGAACGGGAGCTCGATTCGACGTCACCTTCGACGGCGCTCCTGTCGCGCCGCTGAGCCGCACGAACAACCTGGGTTCGGGCACGATGGGCCGCCTCACCGTGGGGGATTCGGTCTCGGGCCGAACCTTCGACGTGGCGTTCGACGACGTCTCGCTCGCCAGCGGGGGACTCATCGACGACGTCACCGATCCGAGTCAGCCCGCGGATCTCGCCGCATCGAACCTCACCCCCACGTCGGCCGATCTGAGCTGGCGGGCGTCGACCGACGACAGGGGAGTCACCGGATACACCGTGTACCGCTCCCTCGACGGCACGATCTTCTCGCCCGTTGGCACCAGCCCTACGCCGGCGTTCGTGGACGATCGTCTCGACCCCGAAACGACCTACTGGTGGAAGGTCGATGCGTTCGATGCCGCGGGCAACCGGTCGATCATGAGCGACACGACGACGGCGACGACCCTCAGCGACGATGTGGCAGCGAGGCTCGGGAGCTGGAGCGCGCCGTTCGACATCGGCACGATCGGCGTGCACGCGGCGGTGACGTTCACCGGCGAGGTCCTGCTGTTCTACAGGACGGTCGACATGGCCGATTCCTCTACGCTCTGGGATCCGGCGACCGGCGCCATCACCGACGTGCCCGTTCCCATCGCGTTCGAACACAACCTCTTCTGTTCGGCACATTCCCTTCGCCCCAACGGCGATGTGCTCGTGACCGGCGGCACGCTCTGGGGGGCGGGCAACCCCAACGGCACGACGCAAACGGCGCTGTTCGATCCCGTCACCCAGCAGTGGCGCGAAGGGCCGGCGATGGCTTCGCCACGGTGGTACCCGACCGACGTCTCGGTCGCCGACGGTGACACGCTGGTGTTCGCCGGACGGGTGTCGAGCGGCGTGACCGCGACCCAGGTCGAGCGGTACGACGCGGCGACCGGCACGTTCTCGACGCTTCCGGACGGCGCGACCTTGTCGATGGGCACGTACCCTCGCATGTTCGCGCTTCCCGACGGACGGCTCGTTCGGGTCGGCGCCGAGCGCCAGACGATGTTCTTCGACCCGGTGGCACCGTCGTGGACTCCGGGCCCCGACATGCAGTTCGGTTCACGCCCGCGCGGCAGCGTCGTGCTGCTTCCCGGTCTCGACCGGGTGCTGGCGATCGGGGGTCAGACCGGCACGGGCGCCACCGCAACGACCGAGATCCTGGACCTCTCGGGCGCCGCACCGAGCTGGCGGTTCACGCAGCCGATGCACGAACCGAGGAAGAACCTGAACGTCGTGCTCCTGCCCGACGGCACGGTGCTGGCGGTGGGCGGCAACAACGGCAGCGGGCTGTACGACCTCCCCGTGCTCGGTGCCGAGATGTTCGACCCCGCGACCGAGACGTGGACACCGATGGCCGCGCAGGCCGCGCCTCGCGCATATCACTCGACCGCCGTGCTGCTTCCCGACGGTCGTGTGCTCTCGTCGGGCCAGACCGAAGGAACGATGCAGACGACCGCGGAGATCTACTCGCCGCCGTACCTGTTCGCCGGGCCTCGTCCGGTCATCGACGCCGCGCCTTCGACGGCCGGATACGGGTCGTCGTTCGCCGTGACCACGGCGCAGGCGAGCTCGATCGACCAGGTGGTGCTGGTCAGGGCGAACACCTCGACCCACGGGGTGAACTTCGACCAGCGACACGTGCCGATGACCTTCTCGGCGGGCGAGGGCCAGCTGACGGTGAGCGCTCCCGCCTCGGGCGCCGAGGCGCCTCCCGGCTGGTACATGCTGTTCCTCGTCGACGACACGGGGGTGCCGTCGGTCGCGACGTGGATCAGGCTCGGCTGACCGGCTCGTTCGAGCGGGCGGCCCTTCGCGCATCCCGGCGACGCGTCGCGCCGATCACGCTCCATCCGCACGCGCTGCCGATCACCGCTCCCGCGACGACGTCGCCCGGGTAGTGCACCCCCGTGTGGATGCGCGAGTAGCCGACGCCGAGGGCAAGCGCGCGAAGGGGGAGCCACAGCAGCGGAAGGTGCTCGCCGGCGGCCGTCGTGAACGCGAAGGCGGAGGCGGTGTGCCCCGAGGGAAACGAGGTGGACAGGGGCATGCGCACCCTGCGCTTCTCTGGAAGCGTCAGGTCGTCACGCGTGGGGCGTGCGCGAACGGCGATGCGCTTGACCCCCTGGTTGACGGTGGCCGAGGCGATGCCGATCGCGAGCACGCCATCGCGAGCCGCGCGTCGCCCGGCCCTGCCGCCGAAGACGAACAGGGCGGCCGCGATGCCGAACCACAGCACGGAGCGGTTCGCGGCGTCGCTGAGCCGCGGCACGCCGTCGTCGAGCACCGGGGTGGGGGTCTGCGCCACGGCCCGATAGACCGCCAGGTCGACCGCTCCGGCCTCGGCTGTTGCAGTGCGCAGGATCTCGCGCCACCGCGAGCGATCGACATGGGGCTCGGCCATGGGTCCATGGTACGAAGCGCATACCGATACCGGCGCACGCCCACCGCGCGTTGAAGCGTGCTCGCGCGTACCATCGGCCGGTGAGTTACCTGCTCGTCGCCAATCCAAGCGCCGGCACCGATGGCGACGACCTCCTCTCCCACGTGCGGGATCGGCTCGCGGACGCGACCGTGGTCCGACTCGAGGCCGGTGTCGACCTCGGTGAGCACGTCGGGTCCGCCGTGGCCGACGATCGTCTCGTCGTGGCCGTGGGGGGTGACGGCACGGTGAACGCCGTCGCACAGCACGTGGTGTCGGCGGGCGGGACGATGGGCGTCGTTCCGGCGGGCACGCTCAACCACTTCGCGCGCGACCTCGGGCTGCGTGAGGCCGACGACGCCATCGCGGCCCTGGAGCGCGCCGAGACGACGACCGTCGATGTCGGCAGGGCCGGCGACCGCGTCTTCGTGAACAACCTCGGCATCGGGCTCTACCCCGAGGTAGTTCGTGAGCGCGAACGTCGGGAGGACACCTTGGGCAAGTGGCCGGCGCTCGGGGCCTCGGCGGTGCGGGTGTTCCTCGACTTCGACCCGCTCGAGGGCGTGATCGAGGCCGACGGCGATCGACGCGCGCTCGAGGCTGCGGCGGTGTTCGTGGGTAACAACCTGTTCTCGACCGAACCGGGAAGCATCGGTACGCGCGAGCGGCTCGACGAAGGCGTGCTCGATCTGCGCGTCGTGCGCACGTCGGCGAGCATGCGAGCGAGATCGAACCAGGCGTGGCACGCGATCACACGGCGTCCCCGGCGCGTGGTGCGAACGACGGCACGGCGCGTGAAGGTGGAACTGCGGGACGGTGCCCGCGCGATCGCGCTGGATGGCGAGGAGATCGGCGACCGCGAGTGCGTCGAGGTCGGCATCGAACCGGGTGCCTTGCGGGTCGTGACGGCGCCATGAGTCGTGCTCGGATCCCACGGCATGGTGGGGCGTTCCGAGCTGTACGTCAGTGATCGGCGCCATCGGATAGACACCGCCCGTGAACCCATCCTCGATCCGGTCGGCTCAGCAGGTCACGTTCTCGAGCGTGCAGCCCACGAGCTTGCGCGCGACGGTATTCCGCTCGATCCGGATGTTGCGCGTCACGTAACCGTCGTGGCTGCCACCGAGATCGGGGAAGCGGAGCCGGGCTCGCTCGTCGCTCACGACCACGATGTCACCCTTGCCGTTGCGCACCACGACGTTGTCGCGAACGACCACCTTCGCCGACGACGTGATCCACACCCCGTACCACTGGTTGCGGTAGACGACGTTCCTTCGGATGATCGCAGGCCCTGCGCTGATCTCGTACCGGATGCCGTTGCGCGTGTTGTCCCAGATCTCGTTGCGCGCGATCAGGTCCCCGGCGGAGTTGATGTCGAACCAGATGCCGTTGCCGACGTTGCCCCAGACCTTGTTGCCCCGCACCGTGACCGCCGTGCCGGCCCGGTCGCCCGGCGCACCGGTCCGCACGAACTTCATGCCGCCGGCGGTGTGCCCCTCGATCGAGTCGTCGCCGTTGGCGTACACACGGTTCGCCGCGATCACGATGTGAGACGCCGACCGATTGTCCAGCTGACATCCCACCCCGTTCTGCCGGTTGTGATGCAGCGTCGATCGCAACAGCCGCATGGAGGGCCCGCATCGCACGCCGCGCGAGGTGAAACCCGAGATGTCGAGCCCGGCGATCGTCACGTCGTGGGCGTCGCGTAGGAAGAAGCCGTCCTCCACGCCGCCGCCGTTCACGATCGCGGCAGGTCCACGGATGACCTGCCGGTCCCGGGGCACCAGCGGGGCGTTGATCCGGAACGTGCCACGCAGGCAGATCACGGCGCCCTTCCGCGCCTTGCGGAACTGCGCGTTCAGGTCTGCGGGCGCATCGATCCGAACGTCGCAGGAGCCCAGCGCCGCGACAGCGGTTCCAGGTACGCCGAACGATGCGCCGATGCCGGCCGTTGCCGTGATCACCGCGATGACGCGCTTCAGCATGTGCCCTCCTCGGGGGGTTGGGAGCGGCTCGGCCGGACCTCGAACGCGGGGGAAACACGCTCCGTAGGTCGTGCGGCCTAGCTCAGCGGATGCCTCACCCTCGCAGCCCGCAGGCGACTCGTCAACAACGCACTGCGCGTGACCTCCTCGGGTACCGAAGAGCCCTGTTCCTGTTCAGCCGATGTTCAGGCGACGTGGAGCACGATGTTCGCGGACGATGTCTGCGAGCCCGCGCATCGCGTCGTCGGCCACGTGGCTCGACGCCGTCGATCTCGGGAGTCCGGCCCTCGCGCGGGTGAGGAGACATCGAGGGAGGTGATGGGCATGGCCAGCACCACCGACGCCGTGGTCGAAGCGAGCGTGAAGGCCCTCGAGTTCCGTGAAGCTGCGTGGAAGGCCGCCATGCGAGGCCGTCGATGTCCCGATGTCACGGGGCTCTCAGACCCGGCCTTGCTCTCGATCCTCCACTACGGGGAGTCCGATCTCCCGCCGGCTGCGAGTGAAGCGGCCCAGGCGGAGGCCAGGCACCGGGGCCTGCTCGCGAGCGTCGTTGACCGCTGGATGCCGTGGGCGGTGATGGGCGGACTCGTCGGGTCGGGCCTCGCGATCGCCGTGGAGCTGCTCGTCGGCTGACGCCACACGCTCGGTCAGAGCGCGCGCACCACCGGTCCGAGCGCGTCGATCGAAGCCCGCGTGATCGGATCGAGGACGAGGATCACCTCGTCGGCACCCGCCGCGCCCATCGC
>DASVGA010000275.1:0-11463 GCA_036379795.1 Actinomycetota bacterium
GATCTCTTGGCACCATTGCCTGACCGTGGATCCGCGACCTCCGGCAACGGTCGCCCGAAACATCGAACCGCCCCTCGGCGCCGCCCGTACCCCCTCCAGTACGTGGCCGCCCCGGACGGCACGTGGAACGAGAGGGAGGGGACGCGCATGGCGGAGCCGAGCCTGTACGAACGATTGGGGGGCGTGTTCGCCATCGCTGCGGTGATGGACCACTTCAGCGATGCGGTCGTCGAGAACCCCATCGTTGGCCGATCATCGAAGAACCCTGATCTTCGCGAGTGGCATACAAGCCAGCTGGACAGGCTGCCCGGGCTGAAGTTCATGCGGACGCTATGGGTCTGCCACGTCGCCGGTGGACCCTTCTCGTTCACTGCGACGAAGCCAGGAAGCACCCCCCTCGGGCTAGAAGAGGCTCATCGCGAACTCCACATCCGCCCGGGGGAGTTCGATGAGGTCGCCGCCGAACTGGGACGCACTCTCGATCACTTCGCGGTCCCACCACGTGAAAAGGATGAAGTCCTGGCGGCCTTCGGGGCGCACGAGGGGGAGGTGACCGAGGGATCGATGGGCTCGGCCTGAAAGAGCTCATCGTTCCTGCTGACCTGCGGAAACGGGGTGGGGCGTGTCAAGATCCACCTGATGCTTGACAAACGGGGTGGGGCGGGCAGGACTCGAACCTGCGACCGAGGGATTATGAGTCCCCTGCTCTGACCGACTGAGCTACCGCCCCGCCGGAACAGGGTACGACCAGCACAACGAGACTTCCGGGAGGCACAGCACCGCTCGACGCTACAACGGGAAGCGGGCGATCGCGCGCCTGACGGCAGCGTTCACGTACTTGAACTCACCGAGCGCCCAGAGGTGCTCGCCGGTCACCTGGATCTCCCACACGCCTCCGAATGGGTTCGTGTCGGGGAAGTTGGGCCCGTCGGGATCCTGCCCTTCGAAGTTGGGCGTGAACCCGCAGTCGAGGTAGGCGGTCGTCGCGCTCGGCGCGCCGCTCGTCACGACGCTCGACGTGCTCGTCTGGTTGATGTTGCGGAGGACGCCCAGCGCCCGCAGGTACCTCGAGAAGCACACCCGCATGAGCCCGTTGTAGGTCGAGTGGCTGTTGATGCCGAAGTGCCCGCCGGTCGCAAGCGAATCGCCGTCTGCGAGCAGCGCGATGGCTTGCACGTTTCCACCGGTGCCGTATTGCCACGTGCGGCTCCCGACGTCGCCGGTGTCGACGCGGAAGGCGCCGACGAAGTTCGGGCCCTTGCCGCACCCGGCGAAGAGCCTGGTCGCCGTGGCGACGATGTCCCAGCAGATCTGCTTGCCGTTGCTCGACGGGATCTGACCGCCCGGCACCGCCCAGGCCGCCGGCGCTCCCGTGGCGGCGTCGAGACGACCGACCGCCAGGCGCGAGGCACCACTCAAGGTCGTGAAGTTGCCCCCGGCGAAGATCGTCTGACCGTCGGCTGCCCACTCGAGGTCACGGATCGCACCGCTCGTGGTGCCCGGCTTGAACGTGCGGTCGACCGCCCCCGCGTAGCTGAGCTTCGCGATCTTGCTCCGTCGCATGCCGTCGACGGTTCCGAAGGCGCCGCTGATGTACATCGCGTCGGCACCGGGCAGGATCTTCAGCACCTCGACCGCCGCCAGGTTGCCGGCCGGGTCGCCGACGGTCGGTGCGAACCCCGGGTCCACCGAGCCCGTGAGCGTGGCGGGATCGATCTCGATCGCCGCGAGGTTCAGACGCGGCACGCCGTCTATGGCGCTGAACTGACCTCCCACGTAGAGCGTGTCGCCCACGACCGCGAGCGCTTGCACATCGAGCGACTGGGTGCCGGCGGCAGTGAGCTGGGGCTTGAAGCTCGCGATGCCCGCGCCCGTCGTGATGTCGATCGCGGCGAGCCCGGTCAACCCGGTCACCTGTGAACCGCTCGCGGTTCCCGGTGCGAGGACCTCGCGGAGCTTGCGGAACGTGCCTCCGACGAACATGACGTTGCCGTATCGAGCGGTCGCATGGATCGCGCCGTTCGCCATCCAGGTCGATGGGTCGGGATCCTGGCTCAGGGCTGCAGCCGGAGGGCAGAGCGTCATCACGCCCACGATGGCGACGAAGGCGGATGCGATCACACGAGCCGAAGAGGGGACGCGCAACGAGGACAGCTCCTGAAGTCGGGGTCGCTTCCAGCGTAGGCACTGTGAGGGCCCGGGGGAACCGCCTTCCGTTCCAAGAACATCCCGGCCGAACGGCCTATGAGCGGGCCGACCGCACAAGCGTTTGGGAGGATGGCGACACGTCTCCGCGGAAGGATCGAGCACACGATGACCGAGCAGCGCACCGAATCGGATTCCATGGGTGAGATCGCGGTCGACGCCGACCGCTACTGGGGCGCCCAGACGCAGCGCTCCCTGCATCACTTCTCGATCGGACACCCAGAGGCCGATCGCATGCCGATGGAAGTCGTCAGGGCCCAAGCCGTGTTGAAGAAGGCCGCGGCACTCGTGAACCAGCGCTCCGGCGCGCTCGACGCGCACCTCGCGGAGCTGATCGTGCGCGCCGCCGACGAGGTGATCGACGGGCGGCTCGACGAGCACTTCCCGCTGTTCGTGTGGCAGACCGGGTCGGGCACGCAGACGAACATGAACGTCAACGAGGTCATCTCGAACCGGGCGATCGAACTCGACGGCGGCGAGCGCGGCTCGAAGACGCCGGTGCATCCCAACGATCACGTGAACATGTCGCAGTCGTCCAACGACACGTTCCCGACGGCGATGCACATCGCGGCGGCGTCGGCGGTCGCACAACGCCTGATGCCGTCGGTTCGCGCGCTGCGTGACGCGCTCGCCGCGAAGTCCGACGAGTTCGCCGACGTCGTGAAGATCGGGCGCACCCACCTGCAGGACGCCGTGCCGCTCACGCTCGGCCAGGAGTTCTCCGGCTACGTCGCCCAGCTCGACGCCGACCTCGACCGCCTCGAGCTGACGCTCCCGGGGCTGTACGAGCTCGCCGCGGGTGGGACCGCGGTGGGCACCGGCCTCAACTCCCCGCCCGGGTTCGCCGAGGCGGTCGCGGCCGAGATCGCGGAGCTCACGGGCCTTCCGTTCGTAACGGCGCCGAACAAGTTCGCGGCGCTCGCGGCCCACGACGCGCTCGTGTTCGCGAGCGGCGCCGAGGCGACGCTCGCCGCGAGCCTCATGAAGATCGCGAACGACGTGCGATGGCTCGGATCGGGCCCGCGCAGCGGACTCGGCGAGCTCGTCCTTCCCGAGAACGAGCCCGGCTCGTCGATCATGCCGGGCAAGGTCAATCCGACGCAGTCAGAGGCCGTGACGATGGTGGCGTGCCAGGTGATGGGCAACGACACCGCGATCACGATCGCCGGCTCGATGGGCAACTTCGAGCTCAACGTCTTCAAGCCCGTGATGATCCGGAACTTCCTGCACTCCACGGTGCTGCTCACCGACGTCTGCCGTACGTTCCGCGAGTTCTGCGTGGAAGGCCTCGCCGCCGATCGCGAGCGCATCGAGCAGCTCGTGGCACGCTCGCTGATGCTCGTGACGGCCCTCGCACCGTCGATCGGCTACGACGCCGCCGCCGCGATCGCCGAGAAGGCCCATCACGAGGGACTCACGTTGAAGCAGGCCGCCGTGGCGCTCGGGCACCTCAGCGAAGCCGAGTACGACGAACGCGTGCGCCCCGGCGACATGGTCTGAGCCGGACAGCGCTCATGAGGGCGCGCCCGGGTCGGCCCCGACGGCCACGGGCCTCGATGGGTCAGACACCCAGTCCGACCAGGATCCCTCGTACAGACGGCCGAGCCCGAGACCCGCGCGTTCCATCGCGAACAAGGCGAACGACGCCGCCACGCCCGAGCCGCACGAGGCGATCGCGCTGGCGTCGGCTCGCACCCCAAGCTCCTCGAATCGCCGGCGGAGCTGTGTCGGCTCCGCGAGCGCGCCGCGGGCGTCGAGGGTGCCTGCCGTGGGCGCGCTGATCGCGCCGGGGATGTGCCCGGCCACCGGGTCGATCGGCTCGGCCTCTCCCCGGTAGCGCTCGCCTGCCCTCGCATCGAGCACCGGCGCCGAGCCGTCGCGCAGTGCGGCGTGGACCGCCTCCGCGTCGACGATGCGATCCGCCGGCCAGGCCTGCGGGGTGAACGGAGCTCCGGCCGCCACCGCCGGCGCTCCGGTCTCGAACGTTCCCCCCTCGTCGGTCCACGCATCGAGGGACGGCAGGTCGAGCAACGCCGCCGGGCGATCGAGCACCCGCAGCATCCACCAGAGCCTCGCAGCGACCCACCCCCCGACGTCGTCGTAGGCGACGACGGCCGTCGCATCTCCGATGCCCAGGCGCGACATCGTGGAGGCGAACGTCTCGGGCGCCGGCAACGGATGCCGCCCCGGACCGTCGAAGGGCGCTGCCGCCAGGTCCGCGTCGAGATCGATGCAGACGGCCCCGGGCAGGTGTCGGCGCGCGAAGGCGTCACGTGCGTGACCGCCGGGGGTCCAGCGGACGTCTGCGATCACTAGGTCATGCCCGGGATCGGGAGCGGCGAGCCGAGTGCGCAACCATGCCCGGTCTACCAGCATGCCCGGAAGATCCACGCTGGGCAGGATAGCGAGGGGCGCCACCCGCTCGAAGGACGGGTAGCGTGGGCGAGCCGACACCCGTATGGTCATGGCGTGGACGCCGCTCCCCCGCTTGAGGCCCCACTGCAGGCCGAGGTCGTGCCATCGGTGAGGTCCTACGTGCCGAGGCTGCTGCTGCGTCACCTCGCCGAGGATACGGAACGTCGCGCCTGGACCGTCGAGGGCACGGTCGTGTTCGTGGACATCTCGGGGTTCACGAAGCTGTCCGAACGCCTCGCCGCGCACGGCAAGGAGGGAGCCGAGCAGGTCACCGAGGCGATCGAGACCTGCTTCACCGACCTGCTTGCGGTCGCCTACGCGAACGGTGGCGGACTGATCAAGTTCGGCGGCGACGCGTTGCTCCTGCTCTTCCAGGGAGAGGGTCACGAGACGCTCGCCTGCCGGTCCGCCGTGTGGATGCGCCGGGCCCTGCGCGAGGTCGGCCGTATCGATGTTCCCGGGGCTCGCGTACAGCTGCGCATGTCGGTCGGCGCGCACCGGGGCACGTTCCACCTCTTCCTGGTCGGCGTGTCACATCGGGAGCTCATCGCCGTCGGTCCCGCGTGGACCCGCACGGTCGAGATGGAGCATGCGGCCGATGCTGGGGAGATCCTCATCAGCCCGGAATTGGCGGGCGCCCTTCCGGCACGGTGCCTCGGAGCCGCAAAGGGGCCCGGGATGCTGTTGCGACGCGAGCCTCCCGCTCCAGCCGCGATCGGCGACGCGAGCGCTCCGGCCGTCGCCGACGACGAGGTCGCCCGATGCCTTTCGGTGGCGGTGCGCAACCACGTCACCCGTGGCGGCGGCGCGCCGGAGCACCGCCCGGTCACGGTCGCGTTCGTCCACTTCGACGGCACCGACGCCGCCATCGAGCGCGACGGCCCCGAGCGGGTCGCCGAGGACCTGCACGAGCTCGTCACTCATGTGCAAGGAGCCGCCGACGCGCAGGGTGTCTGCTTCCTCGGGTCCGACGTCGATGCCGACGGCGGCAAGATCATCCTGACCGCCGGCGCCCCGTCGGTGAGCGGCAACGACGAGGAGCGCATGCTGCTCGCCCTGCGTGCGATCATCGACGGCGATCGAGCGTTCCCCGTGCGCATCGGCGTGCATCGGGGCGGTGTCTTCGCCGGCGACATCGGTCCTTGGTACCGCCGCACGTACACGGTGATGGGCGACGCCGTGAACCTCGCGGCCCGGCTCATGGGCGCAGCCCCGCCCGGTGCGATCTTCGCCACCGCCGACGTGCTCGATCGATCGGCCACACGATTGCGCACGACCGAGCTCGAGCCGCTCCGGGTCAAGGGGAAGTCCGCGCCCGTGCGGGCGTGGGCGATCGGCGAGGCGATCAGGGCTCATCTGCATACCTCGAGCTCGCTACCGCTCGTCGGGCGTGTCGATGAGATGCACATCATCGACGACGCGATCGCGCGTGCACGGGCCGGGCATGCGGTCATGGTCGAGATCGTGGGTGAGGCAGGCATCGGCAAGACCCGCCTGCTCGACGAGGCAGCGGCTCGGGCTCCGGACCTGGTCCGCTGGCACGCCGTGTGCGAGGCCTACACGGCGAGCACACCCTACGCGGCCTGGCGAGAGCTGTTCCGTGAGGCCCTCGGCATCGCCTGGGAGGCGGCCCCTACGGATGCCGGCACCACGCTTCGTGGGATGGTCGAACGGACCGATCGGTCGCTCCTACCGTGGCTCCCGCTGCTCGCGCTGCCGCTGGGCGCCGAGGTCGCCGCCACACCTGAGGTGGACGCCCTCGATGAAGCGTTCCGGGCCCCCAAGCTCCACGCGGTCGTCTCCGAGCTGCTCGACGCTCTGCTCGACCGCCCGGCGTTGATCCAGATCGAGGATGCGCATCATCTCGACGAGTCGTCGGCCGACCTGCTGGATGCGCTGATGTCTGCGGACACCGAGCGCGCATGGCTCGTGATGACGAGCCAGCGTGCCAGCCCGTCGACGGTCGCGTCCCCGAGCGGCGACGAGACAGATCGGTCCGTCCGGCTCGAGGTCTCGGCGCTGTCACCAGCCGACGCGCTGACCCTGGCCGAGACAGCGAGCGACGACGACCCCCTGCCACCGCACGTGATCCGCACCGTGGCCGAGCGGTCGGGGGGCAACCCGCAGTTCCTGCTGGATCTGCTGCAGTCGGCCGTGGAGCATGGGGTCGACGATCTGCCCGAGACCGTGGAAGCCGCCGCCATGGCACAGATCGATACGCTGGCCCCGAGCGACCGCACGGTCGTGCGACGTGCCGCCGTGCTCGGTCTGACCTTCGACGTGCGCATGCTGGCATGGGTCCTCGATGACGGACTCATGCCCGACGAGGCGACGTGGCGAAGGCTCGAGGCCCTGTTCCAAGACGAGGGCGGCGGTCAGATCAGGTTCCGTCGCGCACTGATGCGCGACGCCGCCTACGAAGGCCTACCGTTCCGCGTGCGGCGCCAACTGCACTCGCGGGTCGCCGACGAGCTGGAGCGATCATCCGATTCGGCCGACGGATCGACCGACGACCTCGCGGCGACCCTGGCGATCCACACGGCCTTGGCCGGAGACCATGATCGAACGTGGCGGTACGCGCGCGTGGCCGGCGACTGGGCGCGCGAACAGGCGGCTCCGGCCGACGCCGTCTCGCACTACCGTCATGCCCTCAGCGCGGCTCGAGGATGCGGCGACGTGGGCGACGCAGACGTCGCCGCGGTCACCGAGGCGCTGGGAGAAGCCCTCATCCGCACGGGAGAGCTCGAGGCCGCCGACCGGGCGCTCAGGGCGGCCTCACGGCTGCTCGCCGAGGACCCGGTGAGCGTCGCGCGCATCCTGCTGCGCCAGGCATACGTAGCGGAGCGGGTCGGCCGATTCGACCGCATGCTGCGCCTCACGCGGAAGGCTTCACGCATCCTCGAAGGGCGACCCGGATGGGCGCCGATGCGTCTGCGCGCCGCCGCCAGGGTCTCGGAGGCCTACGCGCGGCAGTTCCAGGGCAGGTTCGAGGACTCCCTGCGGCTCACTCGGCCGGCGATCGAGGCAGCCAAGACCGCAGCCGACCGCAAGGCCCTGGCCGACGGGCTCATGCTGCACGATGCGACCCTGCTCGACCTCGGACGCATCGACGAGGCGGTGAACAGCCGGGAGGCGCTCGAGATCTACGAGTCGCTCGGCGATCTGCACGGTGCCGCGTCGGCCTCGAACACCCTGGGCATGGTGGCGTATTTCCAAGGTCGGTGGGACGAAGCGGTCGAGGCGTACGAGCGGTTCGCATCGACGAAGGAGCGCCTCGGCGACTCCGTGCACGCCGCCACGGGACACATGAACGTGGGCGAGGTGCGGTCGGATCAGGGGCGGATCGAGGAGGCCGTGGAGGGGTTCCGACGCGCGCGCCGCGCCTACCGTGCGGCCGGCGACACCCTCGGCATCGCCTACTGCCTCGCCTACCTCGGCCGCGCCCATGCGCGAGCCGGACGTTTCGATGCCGCCGAGGCGGAACTCACCGAGGCCCGCACCCTCTTCGCCTCTCTCAAAGCCGAGCGCGAGATGGCTCAAACCGACGGCTGGCTGGCCGAGTGCACCCTGCTCGCTGGACGATGGCAAGAAGCCGCGAGCTCGGCTCGCCGTCTGCTGGCGGCACCGAAGGGTGAGCACGACACGGCGCTGCTCCACCGTGTGCTCGGCGAAGCGCTCGCACGCACCGGGCGGATCGACGATGCCCGTCAGGCGTTCGACGAAGCGCTCCGGCTCGCCGTCGACGAGGGCGGCGAGCTCGAGCAGGTGATGACACTGTCGGCGATCGCCCGTCTGTGGCCCGACGAGCCCGATGCGGCGGTCACCGCCGACGCTGCGGCCAAGCTCGCCGAGCGGCTCGGCGTCGTTGCGATCGCCGAGCCGCCCGACTGAACGTCAGCCGCGGGTGAACCTGGGGTCCCCGGCTCCGTACACCGTTTCGGTCACCACCACGGTGCCGTCGGCCTGCAGCGCGGAGGTCTGCGCCGTCAGGCACCAGAGCTCCCCCTCGGGAGGAACGGGGCCGGCCTCGCACCAACGGATGGCCGTCTCGTCGCCCGTCGTGTCGGGCGTGTAGTCGATGAAGGTGGTCCGGCTCAACATCCCCGCGTTCGCCGGGGCGGGTTCGGCATCCCACGTCACGACCATCGAGAAGTTGGCGCTCGTCTGCCCGGTGAGGTCTTTCGCGAGCAGCACGTCGTCGTTCTCGACGCGCAGCAGGTACGGGATCGGATCGCAGGCTGCATTCGGCCCGCGGGTGAGGTTCGCCGAGGTGTCCCCGCCCGTCACAGCGCCGGTGGAATCGCCGCAATCGAGGAAGCCCGACACCTCCTTGAGGTGGATCACCGAGTCCAGCGTTCCAAGCTCCTCGCCCAACCCACCAGGTTCGACTGCGGTCCCGTCGGCCCCACCTGCGAGCGAGAACGCGCCCCCTGTGTTCTTCGTTCGAAGCACGAACGCATCGAACGCGGCGGTCGACGGTGCCGGCGGCACCCGGAAGCGGTAGTTGTCGCCGTCGCTCGAGTCGGGGCCCGAGTCCGAACGTGTGCCGGTCGGCAGCTCGTGGGAACCGACGAGGGTGCCGCCCAGGTAGAGATCGGCGATGACGATCACGTCGCCCTTCGCCTCGATGTCGAGCTCCATGTAGTCGGCAGCCACCGAGCCCAACGCAGATCCGTTCAAGGAAACCGTGAGCCGCTGTCCCTTGTCGCCGTCGACCCGGCCACACGGAGTCCCTCCGCCCTCCCCGCTGCTGCGGACACCGATGCCGTCGGTCGTGAGGCCGACCGTGCCGGTCGCCGGCGTCGGGGTGAGCGAGACCAGCGCACCGCTCGTCGGCGACAGCTTGCACCCACTGCTGATGCCGACCGGCTGGAAGGCCGCGTCGCCCGCGACGGGGTCGAATCGCCATTGCTGGGGCGAGGTTCCCAGATGCAGGCGCAGCACGCCGGCATCGGGAAGCGTGTCGAGGGTCCCTGCGGTCACCGACACCGGAGCGAGGGCCATCGAGAACATGCTCGCCGCCGCCGCGACCGCGATCGCCAGCGCCACCCACCGAGCTCGATGCCGGCCCGCGGCTCCCAACCTCACGTGATACGTGCTCATGCGGATCTACCCCCCGTCGTGGCGCCAAGCGGCGCGATCGCAGCTTCGACGGTCGGGGGTCCGGAAGTCAAGGCACTCTTGAGACCATCGGCCTAGGCCCTTGGACCGAGAACCGATCTCCTGCCTCCCCGCTCGACGCGAGTTGGGATACGGTCGGACGATGGGCGTGCCTCGACGACATCGCGTCCCCGTCGTGCTCCTGGCCATCGCGGAGGTGCTCGCGTCGTGCACCATCACGCTCGGTGGATCGGATGCTGCTTCCGAGCGACCAGAACCGGAGCCGGCGGTCCCTGCTCCGAGCGCCTCGCCGTCTGCCCAGGGATCGGCGGTCTCCGCCCCGGGCCGGCTCGCGATCGTCGACGACAGCGGAGCCCTGTATACGACCCTGGCCGACGGAAGCGACCGGGTCGAGCTCGCCGGCGCCGGTGACGCGATGATCATGGCATCGCAGCCTGCCTGGTCCCCTGACGGCAGCCTCCTCGCGTGGGTGGTGAGTGACCCGCAGAGCGCATCGATCACCGGCACGATCGTCGTCTCCGGACCCCGGGGCGAGGATCCCATCGTGACCCCGACGCCCTTCGCACCCTTCTACCTGTCGTGGAGTCCGACCGGCGACCGGGTCGCGTTCCTCGGGCCGGGATCCGATACCAGATCGTCGGTGCAGATGGGTGTGCTCGACCTCGGCGAGGGCGAGCCGCAGGTGCGCCCGGTCACCGCCGGTGACCCGTTCCTGTACTTCGCCTGGTCACCCGACGGGCAGGGACTGCTCGCGCATGCCGGCTTCGATCGGCTGGAGCAGATCGACCTGGCGGGCGGGGAACCGAGTTCGCTCACGTCGCGGCCCGGCTTGTTCGCGACCCCGGATTGGAGCGACGACGGGCGCACGCTCGTCTACGTCGAGCGCGGGCCCCGCGGCGTGCAACGGCTGGTCTCGGTCGTGGACGGCGAGCGGCCCGTGACCCTCGTGAAGGGCAAGGCCGCGCTCTCGTTCGTGCTGACCCCCGACGGGAGATCGGTCGCCTACCAGATGCTCGGGGAGCGCGACGGCGACCTGTTCGACCGCCGACCGACCGAGCCGGGCGACGGTGTCCGCGTGATCGACCTGCGCTCGGGCGTCGACCGTCGCGCCACCTCGATCCGCGCGATGACCTTCTGGTGGAGCCCCGACGGCGAACGGCTCCTCACGCTCGCTCCTGAGCCCGCCTCGGAAGGCGCGATCCCGTTCCTGTGGCAGATCTGGGACGGACGCCGGGTGATCGACGTGGCCGGCCGGCACTCCCCCACGCTCGTGCTGCTGCGTGACTACGCCCCGTTCTTCACGCAGTACGCACAGAGCACGACGCCGTGGTCACCCGACGGCTCGGCGTTCGCCTTCCCGGTCACGGCTCCCGACGGGTCGAGCCAGATCGTCGTGCAGGAAGTGGGCGGCGATCCGTCGGTGGTCGCCGACGGGGCCTACGTGACGTGGTCTCCGTAGGCGCGCGTGCGTCCCAGCGCACGAGGCACTAGTGTTCGAGGACCGCAACCTTCCCCAACCATCGGCGGGCCCGGCCGGGCGCAGACGGCCGGCTGAGACGGAAGGAGTGGTGCGCATGCGCGCAGGTACGAAGGGCGCGATCGGCGTGGTCCTCATCGTTGGACTCGCCTCATCGATCCCCATGTTCCAGGCGACAGCTGGGGTTCCCCCCACGACGTACAACACGGCCCTCACGGGTGCCGCGGAAGTGCCAGCCGGCGACC